>NZ_JBASWB010000076.1:0-18854 GCF_049276255.1 Miniphocaeibacter sp. | reverse complement strand
CCAGTTTTCACTGTTAATGAATTTTCCCAACTTCTGTCCAAAACCACGGAAGGAATAGGGGGCAGTCATAGAAAGCAGTTCATGAATTTTAACCTTATCCCTTGTTCTATTTTTACTTAGTTCATATTCAGGAAAGTAATCTACAACCCTATCATCGATAGATTTAATATATCCCTTATCCAAGGCTATACCAAAGGCGGCAGAAAGAACCGACTTGGTAACAGAGGCAACATTAAACCTGTCATTTTTGTTTTTGTCATTGAAATATTCTTCTAAAAGGACCTCATCGTTTTTTATAACTATAATTCCGTTTATATTTCCATAATTTTCTTTAATTTCCAAATTCAAATTATTTATATTTTCCTTATTCATATAATCACCTAGGACTATAATAGTATAAATAAAAAATAAAGACTAGGGCTTAAAAAACATTTAAATAATTTACTAAAGGACTAATTTATCATATAATGGTTATGAAACATTTTTCATACATATTATATGAAATAATTACAAGGAGGATATATGGCAAGAAAGAAAGACAAATATACATTTGAGTCCTCCATACATGTTCAGAGGGCTATTAAGAGAATGACTCAACAGGAATTAGCAGACTTAGTTGGAGTTTCAAGACAGACAATAATGCAATTGGAAAAGAACAAATACAATCCTTCGTTGCTATTAGCGTATTCAATAGCACAGGTATTTGGAGTAAGTATATATGATATTTTTGATTTTAAAGAGGTGAAATAATGGAATATCTTATCGAATTGATAGAAGGAAATGGATTGAATTCAAAAATAAATATAGTTATTTTAATAATTAGTATAATAGCAACTGTAAATATTATTAAGTTTTATATTTCTGAAGAAGGAAGAGATGAGAGAGGGAAAATTATATTTGGTAAAAGTTCTTTCTTTTCAATAATTACTTATATAATATATTTTGTTTTTATAAATTTTATTGCTAGTTATATTGAGATGAGTGAAGGACTATATCAATTTTGTATAAACTCAACATATTGTATTTTTATGATTACAATGTCGTGTTCTATAAAATATTATAAAAATAATACATAAAAAAAATAGCTGACAATAAGTGTTTTTAAATTTTATCAGCTATTTTTTATGCATATCTAGACTTACCAAATTGGACAATTACTACCGGTAAAGGTATCGTATAAAATCTAAAAAATTTATTATTGTAGTTGTTGTTATTTGTTGTTAAAAATTTATTTTTAATAATTTTTTCTATTTTTCCATTTTTATTTTCTTTTTCATATTTACTCAATTATATAGCCTCTAATTATTTATTTGAATACGAGATATGCTAATTTTATCTTAGCATATCTTTTTTATTGGAAAATTTACCTATTATATTTTTATTAATAATTATTCATAAATTAAAATATTTCTTTTATTCCCTAAAATATAAAAATAAGTATTATTAATATAAAAATATATTTTAATATGTATGAAATAGTTGACATTATAAAATAAATAGTTTATTATGTATTCAAGCAGAAAAACTGCTGTATAATCAAACGTTTGAAATAAAGAAATTTTTAAGGAGGAAATTATGAATAATATTGATAAAAAGAAAATGCGAGTAGAGGCTGACGCGGTATCTTATAATATTGTAATAGTGGTTTTTGCAATTTTGGCTGTTGTTGAGCTTCTACTTAAATTTACAAGTGATAAATCTATTTCAAGTATATATCTTCTTATTTCAGCATCATTAATTGGGTCTTTTGGAAGATTATATACTGCCTATAAGTATGATAGGAGTAAAAAGAATCTTTCATATTTGATATTTTTAGGTTTTGCAGCTGTTTTATGTTTGGCCTTGGTCATATATGAAAGAATAATATTAGCGTAAATGTTTAAGAGAGAACCATTATAAACATTTTGTAGAAATAGCTTGTATATTTAGGAAAAGAATAAGCAAGGGAAGTTGGAAAAGTTTGATGTAGTAGCTAAAATTTTATCAGTTTAAGAAGTAAATTAATTTTATAAGGATTTTTTATGGATAAGTTTTTATTGATTGTAGAGATTTTAATAATTTTAACGGCTGTTATTATACATCAAGTAAAAGGTGATAAGGACTTAAAGATAGCCGCAGGAAGTGGAAGTTTTTATATATCTTTGTTGTTTTTTCTAGTAATAGGCCTTGCTAATTTAATTATTGGTAAAAGTTTGCCAGTAGAGTTGACTCATTTGGATATGGCTTCTATTTTATCGGTAATTTATTTGGGAATACTGATATTTTTAAAGTCGAAAAGCAATAGTAAAGTTAAGAAATAAAGGTTTAAGAGAAAGAATAGTTTCCTTATATAATGATAGAATTATTTAAGTTTTAGGAAAAAATATAATTAAAAAATGAGTTACTCTTAAGGTAACTCATTTCTTTACTAAATTCTATTAAATTAACTTCATAACCTTCTTCTTCAAGAAGTTTTATTAGTCCTTTTTCCCCTGGCAAATGTCCTGCTCCTACTGCAATAAAGCTTTGATTTTCCTTTTCTAAATATTGTGGTAGTTGCTTTATCCAATTTAGGTTACGGTTTACCAGTAATAAATTGTACTGTTCTTCAGTCACTTCTAAGCTATCTGCATCTACATATTTTTCCAGAATATTTCCATCTATATATGATTGTAGTAATTCCTCATTCATTTTTTTGTTCTCTTCATATGGCAGTATGGACTTAGCCCATTCGTTAGAGTCTGCCGGCACATCATATATTTTTGGCAGGATTTCGTATTGCTCCTCTATGGTTTCCAAACCAATATTTTTTTGATTTTCGTTTTTGGCTGACAATGAACTTAGCTGCATATCCACTCCGAAATTAACCATAGGTGCATATACAAGGGCATCGGTAATTTGTGTAATTCCAAATCTATTAAAAGATGCTATTTTTTCTTCTTTTAGTCCATAGCTTTCAAGGGTTTTAAGAAATTCTACTTTTGTTTCTTCATTTAATGTATTTATTAAAGGCTCACCACTTGTGATTTTTTCCATTAATACATTTTGAGTTTCCTCTCCCTGTAAATCCGCCATAAGTACTTCTGTAATAAAATTTTCGCTTTCCTTAAGGCTTTCTACTATTTCATTTGGAAAGGGATAGATTTCTTCTTTTGCAACATGTATTGTTCCCAACATATGACCTTTTACTTGGCCATCTTTTTTTATTTCATAAAAAGGCCATGCTACACCTATTGTCTCTTTTTCTTCATTTTCTGTAGTTACTACTTCTGTTGTTTTTTCCGTTTCTTTTTTACTATTGTTATTGGAACAACCTATTAATGTAAATAGGGTTAGGATTAGTCCAACAAGTAAATAAATTTTTTTTCTTTTCATATTTACCTCCAATTTTTATTTACAAAATTATTATACTGGTAAATATTTTTTTTTAATAGTTACTAAAGTAATGGATTTTCAAAATATATTAAGAAATATTAAATTAAATACATATTTTGTTTAGGAAATCAATTACAATACATAAAAACATTTATATATATTGACAAAATATAAATTACCAATTAGAATAAGCTTATAAAAATTTATATAAAAATATTTATACAATAAAAATAATTATAAAAACAAATAAGGAGAAAATAAAATGACATTTGATAAAGTTAAAGAAATAATTGTAGAAAATTTAGGAGTAGACGCTGATGATGTAAAACCGGAAGCAAAATTAATTGAGGATTTAGAGGCAGATTCTTTAGATGCTGTTGAAGTTTCAATGGCTTTGGAAGATGAATTCGATATTGAAATTGATGATGATGCTTTTGCTGGTTTAAGTACAGTACAAGATATTGTAAATTATATAGAATCAAATAAATAGGTAGAAATATGGAGTTTGAAAATATAAAGGAACTTATTAATATTTTTAATAATTCAGATATTGACAAATTAAAACTTGAAGATGGGGATTTTAAGTTTTCTTTAGAAAGAAACAATACGGTTTTTGTTGAGCAAGCTGTTCAGCAAAAAGTCCCATTACAAAATATAGAAACTCCAATACAAACAAATAATAGTGAAATTAAAGAAGAAGGTGTAGAGGATTATTATATTTTTAAAGCTCCTTTAGTAGGAACTTTTTATGCTGCACCTTCTCCTTCTTCTTCACCATATGTTAAGGTTGGGGACACTGTAGAGGTAGATCAGGTAATTTGTATTATTGAAGCAATGAAAATGATTAATGAAATAAAATCGCCTGTTAAGGGCAAAATTGTTGAAATTTTAGTATCAAATGAGGATTTAGTAGAGTTTGATACTCCTATATTTAAAATAGAGGCTGAAAATGTTTAAAAGGGTTTTAATTGCAAATAGAGGAGAAATTGCAATAAGAATAATAAGGGCTTGCCGAGAGTTGGGTATTGAGGCAGTTTCTGTTTATTCTACTGCAGATAAGGACCAACTACATGTAAAGTTAGCGGATTATGCTGTCTGTATTGGAAGTCCTAAGTCAAGTGATAGTTATTTAAATATAGACAATATAATTTCTGCTGCCCTTTCTATGAATTGTGATGCAATTCATCCGGGTTATGGGTTTTTATCTGAAAATGCAGATTTTGTAAAAATAGTTGAAGCATATGGTATGAAATTTATTGGACCAAGTAGTGAAGTTATTTCACTTATGGGAGATAAGGCCAAGGCTAGAGAACTAATGATAAAAAATAATATACCAACGGTTCCAGGCTCAGACGGTGTAGTTAATACTATTGATGAAGCTGTAGAAATTTGTGAAAAAATTGGCTTTCCGGTTTTAATTAAGGCTGCTGCCGGCGGTGGTGGTAGAGGTATGCGTAGGGTATTTTCCATGGAAGAACTAGCTACGGAATATACCAATGCAAAAACTGAGGCTATAAATTGTTTTGGCAATGGTGACATGTATATTGAAAAGCTTGTTATTAACCCAAAACACATTGAATTTCAAATTATTGCAGATTCTTTTGGCAACACTATTCATTTAGGTGATAGGGATTGTTCAATCCAAAGAAGAAATCAAAAGATGATTGAGGAAGCACCTTCTGTTTTTCTTGATGATGCTACAAGGAAAAAAATGGGTCAAGTTGCAGTTAGGGCTGCTAAGGCTTGTAATTATGAAAATGCAGGTACTATTGAATTTGTTGTAGATGAGAATAAGAATTTTTATTTTATAGAAATGAATACGAGAATTCAAGTGGAACATCCTGTTACTGAAATGGTTACAGGTGTTGATTTAGTTAAGGAGCAATTACGAGTTGCTTCAGGTTTGCATCTGTCTAAGGAACAAAAGGATATTAAGTTAGATGGTTATGCTATTGAGTGTAGAATTAATGCAGAAAATCCTATGGAGAGTTTTAGTCCTTCTGCAGGTACAGTAGACTTTTTCTATGCACCAGGTGGCATGAATACCAGATTCGATAGCTTTTTATACAATGGTTGTCCTATTAGTCCTTTTTATGATTCTATGATTGGGAAAATTATAGTAAAGGGTAGTACAAGGTTAGAGGCTATTAAAAAAATGAGAAGGGCAATAGAAGAAACTTTTATAGAAGGTATTAATACTAATCTTGGTTTCCAATATACTATTTTATTTGATAAGGATTTTGTTAGAGGTAATTTTAATACAGGTTATTTGTCGGATAAGATGGATTGTTTATTAGACCGTATGCGATTAGTTGAGGATTAATATGAAAGATAATTTTAAAAAGAGAAAGAATTTACTTAATTTTATACGAAAAAACAGGGAAAAACCTCAATTAGAAAATAAAGAAGATGATAATTTTAATGATCATCTTTTTTATAAATGTCCAAATTGTGAAAAATCCATTTTAAAGGATAATTTAGCAGATACAAATTGGATATGTTCTAGTTGTGGTTTTTATTTACCTTTAAATAGTAAGGAAAGACTGGATTTTGTTATGGATATAGGCTATGAGGAAATTCAAGGTCAGGTGAAGTATTCCAATCCGTTGGACTTTCCAAATTATATTGAAAAACTTGAAGGAAATAAGAAAAAGTCCGGCCAAGATGAAGCTATAAGGGTGGCTTTAGGAAAAATAAAGGGCTCTTCTTGTATTGTTGCTGTTTTAGATAGCAGTTTTTTAATGGGCAGCATGGGAACTTATGTAGGGGAAGAAGTTACTAAGGCCTTTGAAAAAGCCATGGACTTAAATTTGCCGGTAATTATTTTTTCTGCAAGTGGTGGTGCAAGAATGCAGGAAGGAATTTTGTCATTAATGCAAATGGCTAAAACCTCCAATGCTGTAAGACAACATAGTGAAAAGGGTTTACTTTATATCTCCTGTTTAACTAACCCTACTACCGGTGGTGTTACTGCTTCCTTTGCAAGTTTAGGGGATGTTATTATAGCTGAACCTAAGGCTTTAATCGGTTTTGCAGGACCAAGGGTTATTAAGCAAACTATTAAACAGGATTTACCTGAAGGTTTCCAAAGTTCCGAGTTTTTAATGGAGCATGGTTTTATAGATACAATTGTTGAAAGAAAAGACTTAAAAGAGGTTTTAAGTATAATTTTAAAAATTCATGGAGTTGAGGATTAATATGATTAAGAATATTGAAAAACAAATTAATAAATTAAATTCTCAAATTGATGAATTTAAGAAAATGGAAGATAGTGATTTAGCAGATAATTTAATTCTTGAAGTGGAAAATAAAAAGAAGGAAATATTAGAAGATGCAGCTAAGGACTTAGCTGCCTATGACAGAGTGTACTTAGCTAGGCATATTGCCAGACCAAAGGCTAAGGATTTTATATACAATCTCTTTAATAATATTATTGAATTTAAGGGAGATAGGCTTTTTAAAGATGACAAGAGTATTATTGGAGGTATTGCTTCTTATTATGGAGTACCAGTTACTTTTATAGGTACAAATAAGGGAAAAGATACTAAGGAAAACATAGAGACGAATTTTGGAATGGCCAGTCCGGAAGGTTACAGAAAAGCAATAAGACTTATGGAGCAAGCCAATAAATTTCATAGACCAATTATTACCTTTATTGACACTCCCGGTGCCTACCCTGGAATAGGTGCAGAGGAAAGGGGACAAGGAGAGGCTATTGCTAGGGCAATTATGACTATGACCTCTTTAAAGGTTCCTGTTATTTCTGTAATTACCGGAGAAGGTGGAAGTGGAGGAGCTTTAGCCTTAGCTGTAGGAAATAAGGTTATTATGATGGAAAATGCAATATACTCTATTTTGTCGCCGGAAGGATTTTCTTCTATTTTATGGAAGGATAGTTCTAAGGCTGCAGAAGCTACTGAATATATGAAATTAACCTCTAATGATTTACTGGAAATGGGAATTATAGACAGAGTTGTTAAGGAGGATATTTCTTTTTCACAAGAGGATTATGGAGAAAATTTTAAAAGATTAGACAAGGTTATTAAAGAAGAGCTTACAGGTCTATTAAAATATACAGGGTTGGAGCTTCAAACAAAAAGAGAAAATAAATTTAGAGGCTTTGGAGTTTAATATGGGATTAAAAATTTTAGAAACTTCCAGTTACCTTCCGGAAGAAATAATTACAAATGATGATTTTGCTAGGTATTTAGATACTTCTGATGAATGGATTAGTTCAAGAACAGGAATAAGGGAAAGAAGAATTTCAAGAAAAGAGGACACTTCACAATTAGCCTATAAGGCAGTAGAAAGTCTTAATATTAAAGACAAGGAAAAAATAGATATGGTTTTAGTAGCAACCTTTACTGCCGACAAATCCATGCCTAATATTTCTTCGGGGGTTCAAGGGTTACTTGGCTTAAAAGAAAATATTTTTGCTGTAGATTTTAATATGGCTTGTAGTGGTTTTGTTGCAGGACTAAATTTAATTGAAAGATTTTTAGATGAAGGTCGTCAGGCTATTTTAGTAGGGGCGGAAGTAATTTCAAAATATTTAGACAAGTATGATAGAAATACCGTTGTACTATTTGGCGATGGTGCTGGTGCTGTTTTAGTTGAAAAAAATAATAGTAAACAGTGTTTTGAAAGTGGAGTTAGGTCAAATGATGAATGTTTGACTTTAAATTATAGAGGATTAGAAGAAGTTAGAGAATTTATTGGTATGAAGGGTAAGGAGGTATTTAGATTCGCAGTAGAAATAGTACCTTTGACCATTACCAATTTATTAAAAGAAAACAATTTAGATAGGACTAGTATAGACCATGTAATTTGTCATCAGGCTAATTATAGAATACTTAATTCTGTTTCAAAGAAAACTAAAATTCCTATTGAAAAATTCTTTATGAATTTAGACAAATATGGAAACACCTCAGCAAGTTCAATACCTATTGCCTTAGATGAAATGAATAAAAAAGGTATTTTAAAAAGAGGGGAAAAAATAATATTAGTTGGCTTTGGAGCCGGACTTAGTTGGACAGGAACTTTAATGGAATGGTAGGAGAATAGATGAATTTACAAGATATTTTAGGTATAGAGTACCCGGTAATACAAGGGGGAATGGCAAATATAGCAACAGGAGAGTTTGCTGCAGCAGTTTCAAATGCAGGAGGTCTTGGATTAATTGGAACTGGTGGAATGACCATTGAGGAAGCTAAAGAGAATATTGAAAAATGTAAGGAACTAACAAATAAACCATTTGGTGTAAATATTATGCTATTGAATCCAAATGCAGCTGAAGTTGCCAAACTTGTAGTTGAATATGAAGTACCAGTTGTTACTACAGGAGCAGGCAATCCTTCAAAGTATATTGACGAATGGAAAAAACACGGAATAAAAATATTTCCTGTAATACCGGCACCTTCTCTTGCAGTAAGAATGGAACGCTTAGGAGTAGATGGAGTAATTGCAGAAGGAACTGAATCAGGTGGTCATATTGGTGAAATGACAACAATGGCTTTAATACCTCAGGTTTGTGATGCTGTGAAAATTCCCGTTATTGCAGCAGGAGGAATAGCTAGTGGAAGACAGATGCTAGCTGCTAGAGCTTTAGGTGCTATAGGAGTTCAAGTAGGAACTTGTTTATTAGCTGCTGAAGAGTGTCCAATTCACGAAAATTATAAAAATAGGGTTATTAAGGCTAAAAGTAGCAATATTACAGTTACAGGAAGAATTGGTGGTATACCTGTTCGTCTAATTAAAAATAGTATGACAAATGAATATATAAAAAGAGAAAAAGAAGGATGGACTAAGGAAGAATTGGAAATATTTACCTTAGGCGGTTTGAAAAAGGCTGTTTTTAATGGCGATGTAGACAATGGCTCTTTAATGGCGGGACAGGTTGTTGGTCAAGTTAAGGAAATTAAACCTGTAAAGGATATTATAAAGAATTTATATGATGAATATTTAGAAGAACTGGAGAAATTGAAATGTCAATAATGATAGGCTCTAAAGAAATAAGTATTCCTGTTATTCAAGGTGGAATGGGAGTTGGGGTTTCTTTAGGTAATCTTGCTGGAGCTGTAGCAAGAGAAGGGGGAATTGGAACTATATCTATGGTGGATATTGGTTTTAAGGAGCCTGATTTTTATACTAATAAAAAAGAGTCTGCTACTAGGGCTTTTATAAAGGAATTAAATAAAGCAAGGGAAATATCCAAGGGTAATGGATTAATAGCTACAAATATTATGGCAGCATTAACAGATTATAAGGAATTGGTTAAAACTGCTGTAAAGGCTAAAGTAGATGCCATTGTCGTTGGAGCGGGTTTGCCTTTAGATTTACCAGGTTTAGTAGAAACAAAGGATATAATGATTGCTCCAATTATTTCAAGTGCAAGGGCTTTAAAATTAGTAGTTAGAAACTGGATGAAAAAATATGATAGAACACCGGACTTTGTTGTACTTGAAGGAAGGGATGCAGGTGGGCATTTAGGTTTTAAACAAGAAGAAATCATTAATGAGTCCTATAGTTTAGAAAGTATTACAAAGGATGTTTTGTCCTATTTAGATGAATTAAAAAACAATATAGGCAGAAAGATTCCTCTTTTCGTTGGTGGCTCATTTTTTGATGGTAATGACTTAAATATGGTTCAAGACTGGGGTGCTACAGGTATTCAAATAGGTACAAGGTTTATTGCTACAGAGGAATGTGATGTTAGTAAGGAATTTAAGGAGTTAATTGTTAATGCAAAGGAAGAGGATATTGTCTTGTTACATAGTCCCGTTGGCATGCCTGCAAGAGCAATAAAAACCCCTTTAATAGAGAAGATGAACAAGGAAAGAATTCCATCTAAAAGATGTATTAACTGTTTAAAAACCTGTAATCCTAAAACTACTAATTTCTGTATTTCCGATGCTTTAATAAGTTCAGCTAATGGAGATATTGAAAATGGACTTTTCTTTAGTGGTAGTTTAGCCCATAGGATAAAAGAAATAACTACTGTTGAAGAAATTTTCAAAGAAATAAAAAGTCAGTGGAGGAAAAGATGAAAATAGGTTTTTTATATGGTGGACAAGGAAGCCAACAGGCAGGTATGGGAAAGGACCTATACGAAAACTATGATTATATTAAAGAATTTTACGATTCAATTAATCTTGATTTTGACATAAAGGATTATTCTTTTAACAAGGACTTAGAAATAATTTCCGAAACAAAATACACCCAACCTATTATGGTTTCCTTTCAAATAGCCGTTACAAAAATTTTAAATAATCTAGGAATTAATCCTTCTTTTGTAGCTGGTCTTAGTATTGGAGAATACTCTGCCCTTGTAGCTTCTGGAGTTTTAAAGGATATTGACGCTATAGAAATAGCTAATATAAGAGGTAAGTCCATGACTAAAGCTAGTTCCGGCATAAATACCGGAATGGTAGCTGTAATGGGATTGGAAAAAGAAAAAATCGAAAGCGTATTGGAAAAACTTAGTGACGATAAAAATAAAGTTGAAATTGCCAATTTAAACTGCCCGGGACAAATTGTTATTTCTGGAGAAGCTTCTAAAGTGGAAGAATCAATTAAAGAATTAAAAGAGGCCGGAGCAAGACGGGCAATTCCTTTAAATGTTTCAGGACCGTTTCATACTTCATATATGGAGCCGGTAGCTAAGGAATTAGAAGAAGTCTTTAAAGAATATGATTTTTATGATGAAAAAATACCTGTTGTCTACAATTTATTAGGTAGTGTAAGAAATAATGAAGATATAAAGACCATAATGACTAAGCAAGTTAAATCAACTGTAAAATTTCAAGAGTCAATTGAATATATGATAAGTCAAGGAGTAGACACCTTTATTGAAATTGGATTTGGAGATGTAATAAAAGGTTTTTTAAAGAAAATAGATAGAAAATTAAAAGTCTATTCTATTAATAATATAGAAAGTATTAAAGCCTTTGAAAAGGAGTTTAAAAATGTGCAATAAAAAAGTTGCTTTAGTAACAGGAGCAGGAAGAGGAATTGGCAGAACTATAGCAATAGAACTGGCTAAAGAAGGTTATAATATAGCTTTAAACTTTAGGTCTAACGAAGAAGAAGCTAATTTAGTAAAAGAAGAATGTGAAAAAAACGGAGCAGAGGTTTTACTTGTAAAGGCTGATGTTTCAGTTTATGAAGAATGTGAAAAAATATTTAAAGATATAAAGGAAAAATTTAAAAGATTAGATGTTCTTGTAAATAATGCAGGTATTACAAGGGACAATCTAATTATGAGAATGACACCAAAGGATTTTAATGATGTAATTGAAGCTAATTTAAATTCAGTTTTTTATTGTATGAAATTAGCATCAAGAATTATGATGAAGCAAAGATACGGAAAAATCATAAGTATTTCCAGTATTGTAGGCTTACATGGAAATGCAGGACAGGTTAACTATTCAGCCAGTAAGGCTGGTATTTTAGGTATGACAAAATCCCTAGCTAAGGAATTAGCATCTAGAAATGTAACAGTAAATGCTATAGCACCAGGATTTATTCAGACAAGTATGACCGATAAATTACCGGAAAATATTATTAATTCAATGTTAGAAAATATACCTTTAGCTAAATTAGGTAGACCTGAAGATATAGCTGACACAGTTGTTTTTCTAGCAAGTGATAGGGCAAATTATATTACCGGACAGACTATATCAGTAGATGGAGGTATGAGCATATAATGAAAAGAAGAGTTGTAATAACAGGACTTGGTGCTGTTTCTCCAATAGGAAATACCTTAGAGGATATTTATAAAAGCTTACAAGAAGGTTATTGTGCAGTAGATGAAATAACAAGATTTGATGTTTCAAATAATAAAACTAAATTTGCTTGTGAAGTAAAGGATTTTAAACCGGAGGAATTTTTAGATAAAAAAACCATAAGAAGAATTGACCTAGTAAATCAGTTTGGAATAGTAGCTGCCCATAAGGCACTAAATCATAGTGGAATAGAATTAGATAAACTTGAAGACCTAAATAGGTGTGGTGTAGTAATTTCTTCCGGAATAGGCGGACTAAAAACCATTCAAGATGAAACTATTAAAGGTAGTAAAAGAGGTTTTGAAAGAATATCACCATTTTTTATTACAGGTGGAATTGCAAATATGACCTCTGCATTAATAGCCATTGAATTAGGCTTTCATGGTTATAGTGCTTGCCCAGTAACAGCTTGTGCCGGTGGAACTAATGCAATAGGTGACGCTTTTAGAAGTATAAGAGATGGTTACCAAGATTTAATATTTGCCGGTGGTTCAGAAGCTAGTATTACAGAAGTAGGAATAGGTGGTTTTACATCTATGAAGGCCTTGTCTACAGGAGAAACTAAAGACAGGGTATCTATTCCTTTTGACAAAGAACGTTCGGGTTTTGTAATGGGTGAAGGTGCAGGAATAATAGTTTTAGAGGAATTGGAACATGCTAAAAAACGTGGGGCAAAAATTCTTGCAGAATTAGTTGGTTATGGTGTAACTTGTGATGCCAGCCATATGACTGCTCCAGATAGTGAAGGAAGATTTACCAGTAAGGCTATGTTAGATGCAATAGAAGATGCAGGAATTAAACCTGAAAATATTGACTATATTAATGCCCATGGAACATCAACTCCTCTAAATGATAAATTTGAAACCTTGGCTGTGAAAAATACCTTTAAAGAACATGCGAAAAAATTAAAAATTTCTTCAACAAAGTCTATGACAGGTCATTTACTTGGAGGCTCAGGTGGACTGGAAGCAATTATATCCGTATTGGCACTGGAAAATGGATATATACCTCCAACAGTTAATTATAAAGTAGCAGATGAAGAATGTGATTTAAATATAGTTCCAAATAAGGGAATATATGAAAATATTACTTATGTAATGAGTAATTCCTTTGGATTTGGTGGTCACAATGCTTCAATTATTATAAAAAAATGGGAGGAATAATGGAATACAATATTAATGAAATAGAAAAAATTATCCCACACAGATATCCATTTTTATTAGTAGATAAAATTATTGATGGAAAAGAAGGAGAATGGGCTAAGGGAATTAAATGTGTAACTGCTAACGAACCATTTTTCCAAGGACATTTTCCTGGTTATAAAGTTATGCCAGGGGTATTAATAATCGAGGCCCTAGCACAAGTAGGGGCTGTTGCACTACTAACCATTGATGAATTTAAAGGTAAAATTGCATTATTTGGAGGAATAAAAAAGGCTAAATTCAAAAGACAAATTATTCCAGGAGATGTATTGGAATTAGAATGTAGACTTACAAAAAGAAGAGGAAATGTTGGATTTGGTGAAGCTATAGCAAAAGTTGGAGAAGAGTTAGCAGTTACAGCTGAATTGACTTTTTTCATTTCGGAATAAATAAAAGAAAATTATTAATTAAACAATTTATTTGCATAAATGTATACTTTTTTGTTAATATTAAAGTAATATAAACTTAAAAGGGGAAAAATATGATAGAAGAACTATTTAGTGAAGTATATGAAAAATTTAAACTGAATTTTTACAAGAACATATTTAAGAATTTCGAGAACAGAGAAGCTACTCTATCTGCAACAGAAACATTTTGTGTAGAGGTAATAAATGCATTAGGGAGACCAACAATAAGTGAATTAACGAATTTCCTAGAAATTTCACAACCTAATACTGCCTACAAAGTGGCAAGTCTTGTTAAAAAGGGATATGTAAAAAAGGTACAATCAAAAGAGGACAAAAGGGAATTCTATTTAGAATTAACAGATAGATTTCAAAATTATCAAAGAATTAAAAATGAATATATTCATACAGTAATAGATAGAATGGAAGCGGAATTGTCTAAAGAGGATTTAGAGAAGTTTGAAGAAATTCTTGAAAGAATTAGTAATGAATTTATGCCTGAAGTTACTACATTTAAGTCAGAAAATACAAATTCATAATAGTTTAAATAAAAAGCACAAGAATTAAAATTCCTGTGCTTTTTCTATTTCGATACCTTTATTTAAATTTTTTATATCCCTAGTTAAAAATATTAGACTTAGTATAAAGGCGATTAAATCCGATACAGGATATGCTAGCCAAACACCTAAAAGTCCAAAGAATTTAGGTAGTATTAATAATACCGGCAAAAGCACTATTAACTGTCGAGATAGTGATAATATTACTCCAATTACAGGTTTCCCTGTAGCTTGAAAGTAGTTAGAGCTAAGTATTTGAAAACCTAATATTGGAAAAACAAAAGATGTAACTTTTAAGGCTTCAACAGTTATTGGCATAATAGTGTTAATATTGGAAGCATTAACGATAAATAGATTTATTAATAATTCCGGTGCTAACATAATTACACAGTAGCAAATTGAAATATATATAGTAGCTATTATTATTGCATAAATCAAGGTTCTTTTAACACGTTGGTATTTTTTTGCTCCAAAATTATATCCTAAAATTGGTTGAGAGCCTTGGTTTAGTCCAAATATAGGCATAAAGGCTATAGTACTTATACTTTGTACTATTCCCATAGCAGTTATTGCATTTTCATTTCCAAATTTTGCTAATTGGATATTAAATATTGTTATAACAAGGCTGGAAGCTATTTGCATTCCAAAAGGAGATAGTCCAAGGCTTAAAATTTCTCCTACAGTATGTAATTTCAATTTAATATTTTCTTTAGTAATCCTAATAGAAGATTTTGAACCAAAGAAAAACATTAGAACCCAAATAAAAGAAAAAAATTGTCCAATTATTGTTGCTAAAGCGGCTCCTTTTACACCTAGCCCAAGTAAGATTACAAAAACATAGTCTAAGATTATATTTGTTATAGCACCAATTAACATAGTACCCATAGCTACAGTAGGACTACCTTCTCCCCTTATAAAATAGTTAAGTCCAAATCCAATCATTTGGAAGGGTATACCTATGGCAATAATTTTCATATAATCCATAGCATAGGGTAAAAGAACATCCTTACTTCCAAGAATTATTAAAATAGGCTCAAGAAAGAAAAATATAACTATAGATATAAGTAGGGACAGTATTATAAGCATAGTAAAGGAATTACCTAGAATTTTTTCTGCCTGGTCCTTTCTACCTTGTCCTAGTCTTATAGAAGAAAGCGAGTTTCCTCCCATGCCTACTAACATGGCAAAAGCCATAATTGCTAAACTTAGTGGATATGTTAAGTGAACACCACCAATAGCAAGGGAATTAACCTGACCTAAAAATATTTTATCTACAACATTGTAAAGAGCGTTAACAATCATTCCAATAATTGCAGGAATTGAAAATTTTAAAAGTAGTTTAGTTATAGGTTCTATTCCCAATACTTCATTTTTATTTGTATTCATATGCACCTCCCATTAATAATGTATATTGGAATAGGTGTTTTGTAAAGCAAATTATATTAACAAGTGGGTATAAAGAAAATAAGGAAATTTCAAGGCAAAAATAGGAGGAAATGAAATGACTGCAGAAGTAAAAGAAGTGTTACTTTTGGAAACAGAAGACGAGTTTAAATATATAACAGTAAAACAAATTCTTGATGACAATAATATACCCTATATTATAAAAGACAAGGGCTCAGGAGGTTATATGAGACTAATAAGTGGTTATTCTATTTATTTAAAGGGAATTTTCGTATCCTCTGAAGATTATAAGAAAGCCTATAATTTAGTAAAGGAATTTATAGAAATCGAAAGGGAATAGTAAATAGATAGTTTGAGAGTAATGTAAATTCATATAGTATTAAAACTTACACCTCGATGTGTTTCAGAATTACTAGATTTGAGAGTAATGTAAATTCATATAGTATTAAAATATTTTATCTTAATCAGGAAACTGAAACACAAAACTATTTACATTCCCATAGAACAAAAATTAGGAAAGAAGTTTTAATTTCTTTCCTAAATATAACTTATTTAACTGTAACTCTATGGTAGATTTTCTTACCTTTTTTAATAACCAGTTCATTATTTTCAAAGTCATCTAAGGTAATATTTTTCTTAAAGTCATCTACAACAGCTCCATTAATGGAAATTCCATTTTGTTGAACTAATCGTCTACCTTCACCATTGGATTTAGTTAGTTCTAATTCTGTTAAAAGATTTAATATTCCAACTCCCTCAGCAAATTTTTCCTTACTGAATTCTGTTGTAGGCATATTTTCATCAATAACATTATTACTAAATAAAGCTTTTGAAGTTTCTAAAGCTTGTTTAGCTTTTTCTTCTCCATGTACTAATTTAGTAATTTCATAGGCTAAAACTTCCTTACCTTTATTTATTTCTGCACCTTCTAAGGCACCTAATCTCTTACATTCCTCTATAGGTAAAAATGTAAGCATAAGTAGGAATTTTTCAACATCTCTATCATCGATATTTCTCATGTATTGGAATAGTTCATAAGGTGTTGTTTTATTTTCGTCTAACCAAACTGCACCTTTCATGGATTTACCCATTTTTACACCATCGGCAGTAGTTAGTAGTTTAAAGGTAATTCCATAAACCTTATCTTGCTCCAACTTTCTAACTAAGTTATATCCACCAATTATGTTAGACCATTGGTCAGAGCCACCCATTTGTAGTTTTACTCCATGTTTTCTATATAAAACCAAATAGTCGTAGGATTGCATTAACATATAGCTAAATTCGAAAAATGTAAGTCCGTCATGTAATCTATTTTTATAGGAGTCTAGGGTTAACATTTGGCTAACTGAAAAATGTACACCTATTTCTCGCATAAAGTCTAGGAAATTTAAATTTAATAACCAGTCTGCATTATTTTCAATTATGGCCTTATCATTTTCAAAATCTAAAAATCTTCCAAGTTGATTTGCAAAGCATTTTGCATTATGTTCTATTGTTTCCTTAGTCATAACCATTCTCATATCGGATCTTCCGGAAGGGTCCCCAATCATTGTTGTTCCACCACCAAGTAAAGCTACTGGTATATGGCCATGTCTTTGCATTCTCATCATAATCATAATTTGAATGAAGTGACCAATAGTTAGACTGTCAGCAGTTGCATCAAAGCCAATATAAAATTTCACCGATTCATTTTTTAACAATTCCCTTAATTCATCTTCATGGGTTGCTTGTTCAAAATAACCTCTTTCAACTAATTCATCAAAAACATTATCATGTTCCAATTTGTAATTAATCATTTACTTCCTCCATAAAATAAAAAATCTTCCAGTTGAAAGGACGCATTACCGTGGTACCACCTTTCTTCACTAGAAGTCTCCTTGTTAAGTTAGGCACTTAACAGCCTTAACAAAAAATGTTGTAATTCCCTTGAAGACACTACTCAACAAGGTACTGGTCATTTTATAAGTTAATATTAATTTATAATTGAAACTATAATATAAAAGTTATAATTAGTCAAGTTTCATTTGGATTTTTATTTTTGAAAAATAATTAAAATAATTTATATAATTATTTGCAAATGTAAATAATTTATGTTATGATTAAATGCAATAAATTACTTATTGAAATATTTGTCAAATAAGTGAGAAAGGATAAACTAAATGGTGATTCACATGAAACTACATAATTTAGCAGCTAACTATTTTAACTTTTATTTTAGCTTTACTAACAATTTTAGTAAGGTCTTTTTGAGGTTAGCTGCAAAATAAAAGTTTCATGATATATTAATATACATTTATCAAAAAAGAGACTAGCAGATTAACTTCTGCTAGTTTTTTTTATTCTTATCCTTTAAATGATAAGTTCTATAAAAAATTATATATATATTCAGGAGGATTGTTATGATAGTAAAATTAAAAAATGGTTTACAAAATGAAAAAACAAAAAAATTAATTAAGTGGTTAAATGAAAGGGATTTAGAAGTACATCCTTCAGAGGGAAAGACATACACTGTTCTAGGATTAGTAGGAGATACTTCTATTATAGATATTAATAGTATTAAGGCTTTTGATATTGTAGAGTCTGTAACTAGAATTCAAGAACCATATAAGGCAGCTAACAGAAAATTCCATCCTGAAGATACAATTGTAGATGTAGGAGGAGTCAAAATAGGTGGTGGGCATTTTGCTGTAATGGCAGGACCTTGTTCAGTTGAGTCAAAGGAACAGGTTTTAGAAATTGCAAGGGCAGTAAAGGCCTCTGGAGCAAATTTATTAAGAGGTGGAGCTTTTAAACCAAGAACATCTCCATATTCATTCCAAGGCATGGGAAATGAAGGTATAGAAATACTGTTGGAGGCTAAAAAAGAAACAGGTTTACCAATTGTAAGTGAAATTATGGACATAGAGGACTTACCATTTTTTGAAGAAGTGGATATGCTTCAAGTTGGAGCAAGAAATATGCAAAACTTTGCCATGTTAAAAAAATTAGGACAAATAGATAAACCTATTTTATTAAAGAGAGGTTTGTCTGCTACTTATGAAGAGTGGATAATGAGTGCCGAGTATATTATGGCAGGTGGAAATAAAAATGTAATACTGTGTGAAAGGGGAATAAGAACTTTTGAAACAGGTATAAGAAATGTCTTAGATA
>NZ_JBASWB010000075.1:0-2399 GCF_049276255.1 Miniphocaeibacter sp. | reverse complement strand
ACTTCCAAATCTTTTATTTAATACTAGTGTTATTGCTGCTGTTGTTGTTGTTTTACCGTGGTCTACGTGACCTATTGTTCCTATATTTACGTGCGGTTTCGTTCTTTCAAATTTTTCTTTTCCCATTATATCCTCCTGAAAAATCCCCATATTTAATTTATAATACACCTTAATTTTAATACAGGGTTAAGAAATAATCAACTTTTAAATTAATAATTTAAAATATTCTTATTAAATAGTAGAATCATTAAATATACGAATAAAAAATCAAGCTTTTCTATTACAAATAAGCTAACAGTTTCTACACTATTTTATATATTCTCTTATTAAAATCTATAATGTATATTTTAATAAAATTATTTCATATTTAACTTTTTTTATTATAGCTATTTAAATATTTTTATAATTGGAATACCTTTAGAATAAATATAAATATGTTTAAATCCTATAGAAAATAATTTTAATTATTTTTCATGTTTAAAAATTTTTCAATATTCTCAATTACTTTCTCACTTAGTCTATCAAATGCCTGTTTAGTTCTACCTGATGAAACATTCATACAGTTAACATTTGGATGGTTTAATAACTCCTCATCTCCTAATGCTCCTAAAGAGTCACAGAAAAATTCATTACTCCCATCTGATAACCAGCTTTTTAATGCGTCTATATCATGAGAAGGACCTATTGAAGTATTAAACATTATTTTTCCATTACCAAAACTTTCAAATTCCTTATCTTGCATTAAAATTACATTTTTATTTAAACAAGTAAAAATTACATCAACATGTTTTAGAAGAGCATCTAAAGGTAAATATTCTATTCCTTTCTCTTCCTCTTCTTTTTTTCTAGTTCTACTAAAATAATATAAATCTGCTCCCATATATTTTAATGTATTGGCAATCATTCTACCTGAAGTTCCAAGTCCAATTACACCGACTTTTAAATCTGTTAATTCTAAAGGAAGTTCTTTCCATTGCTTTTCTCCAAATCCATGTAAGTAACGGATAAGTTCACTTAATACATATTCAACTACTCCCTCGTCACCATAATCCCTAATTCCATAAACAACAATACCCTTTTCATTTGCTGCTAGAATATCGACATTGGCACTTTCCGGTGAATATAAACTACAACACATTCCTATATATTTTATATTGGAGCATTTATCCAATACATCTTTACCAATATTACTTGTGTAGCTAAGTAGAACTCCATCGGCATTACCTATGCGTTTAATAATTTCTTCTGCATTCTTTGGAATATCATTATATATAATAACTTCCTTTGCATAATCATATAGTTTTTTCTCCGCCTCTGGAATTAAACTTACCGGTTCTATTACAACTAATTTTTCAAACATCAATTCCTCCTAAAATACTATTGGCGAAACAATATTTTGAAGTACAAATACTACACTCCACCCAGCAATATCACTGGTTTTAGAATAGATATTTAAATCCGTTTTTACTTCTTCGCCTTCAATTTCAATTTTATATTCATCACCTACAAAATCTGGCAATGCATTAATTTTCATAAGTGTGTTCTCTGGTCCTGCACTTGCTAAGGCAGTAGCAACAGCTACATTAACATGAGTTGGTAATATTTCAATGGCCTCTTTTGTAGTACCTGAAAATACCTGTTCACTTTCTTTTATATCCAACAAACCTTCTTTATAAAGAGGGGTTTTCTTCAATGATTTAGGAGACTTTTTAGAACTTATTTTCGCTGTTATAGGGCTCATTAATGAAGCAGTTCTTAAAACATCAAATCCACCTACAGCACCACTGGCAATATATACCTTTCTCTTGTTCATAAATGCAGTATTTTTTATTTGTTCATAAAACTCCTTGTCTGCAAAAGCCCCTATTGATAATACTATAAGACTTGCACCATTTCTTAATATTATTTCTCCATATTCTCTTATGGCCTCAACAGATGCTGCTTCTGCAATATAATCTGGTTTTAATGACATTAATTCATCTATAGTTTCACATGGAGTACAATTATAGGTTTTTGAAAAGTTAACAGCCTTATTAAAATCTCTTTCAAATACTCCTACAAGTTCATATTCTGGAAGATAACCATCCATTAATGCCTTTGCCACTATTTCATTTAAGTGACCACAACCTAACAATGCTAATTTTAATTTTTCCATATTTAGCTCCTTTATTATTAATTATATATATATTATCATTAAATCAATTTAAAAACATCCAACTGGTTTGGTTTTATAAGAGCAAGTAAAAAACTAAAGGTTTAGATATTTAAAGGCTCTATAATTTATAGTGTTGATGGAAATAAATCCATTAGCACTATTTTTTATTGGAATATAAAAGAATAGACAAATTATTCACTTTTCCTATAAAATATATGCTACCACACAAAATATAAAGGAGTGT
>NZ_JBASWB010000074.1:0-38962 GCF_049276255.1 Miniphocaeibacter sp. | reverse complement strand
ACTTCCAAATCTTTTATTTAATACTAGTGTTATTGCTGCTGTTGTTGTTGTTTTACCGTGGTCTACGTGACCTATTGTTCCTATATTTACGTGCGGTTTCGTTCTTTCAAATTTTTCTTTTCCCATTGATATCCTCCTGACTATTTATCTGTATTTTTATCGCCAAGTACTTCATCTGCAATTGAAGCAGGTACTTTTTCATAATGATCAAATTGCATTGAATAAGTTGCTCTACCTTGTGTATTTGAACGTAGATCTGTTGCATATCCAAACATTTCTGATAATGGTACATATGCATCTAAAATGTGAACTCCATTTTTAGGATCCATTCCTTGGATTTTACCCCTTCTTGAGTTTACATCTCCCATAACATCTCCTAAGTATTCATCAGGAGTAGTTATTTCAACTTTTTCCATAGGCTCTAATAGTGTAGGACCTGCTTTTGCAAGTGCTGCTCTTAAAGCCATTGAGCCAGCTATTTTAAATGCCATTTCTGATGAGTCAACATCATGGTATGATCCATCAAACAATGTAACTTTAATATCAAGTACTGGGTATCCACCTAAAATACCTGATTGTGCTGCTTCTTCAATACCGGCTTGAACTGATCCTATATACTCTTTAGGAATTGCCCCTCCAACTATTGCATTAACAAATTCAAAGCCTTTACCTGGTTCTTGAGGCTCAATTCTAATCTTAGCATGACCGTATTGTCCACGACCACCAGATTGTTTAACATATTTACCTTCTGCTTCTGCTTCTTTAGTAATTGATTCTCTATAGGATACTTGAGGATTACCAATATTAGCCTCAACTTTGAATTCTCTTAATAATCTATCAACTATTATTTCTAAGTGTAATTCTCCCATACCTGAAATTATAGTTTGTCCTGTTTCTTCATTTGTATGAGTTGTGAAAGTAGGATCTTCTTCAGATAATTTTTGTAATGCTACACTCATTTTTTCTTGAGAAGCTTTTGTTTTAGGTTCTATTGCTACGGAAATAACCGGTTCTGGGAATTCCATTTTTTCCAAAATAATTTGGTTATTAGAATCACATAAAGTATCTCCTGTTCCTGTGTCTTTAAGACCTACAGCTGCAGCTATATCCCCTGCATATACAGTTTCTATTTCTTCTCTCTTGTTAGCATGCATCATTAAGATACGTCCCATTCTCTCTCTTTTTCCCTTTGAAGAGTTGTAAACGTAACTACCAGCATCTAATTTACCAGAATAAACTCTGAAATAAGTCAATTTTCCAACGAACGGATCTGTAACTACCTTAAATGCTAAAGCAGCAAATGGTTCGTCATCACTTGATTTTCTTTCAATTTCTTCATCTGTATTTGGATCTGTACCTTTAATTGATGGTACATCTAGTGGTGAAGGCATGAAGTCAATAATTGCATCTAGTAAAGGTTGAACACCTTTGTTCTTGTATGCAGAACCACATAATACTGGGTTCATTGATAGATTAAGTGTAGCTGTCTTAATAGCTCTTTTAATTTCTTCTTCAGTTATTTCTTCACCTTCTAAATATTTCATCATAACATCTTCGTCATGATCTGCAATATTTTCAAGTAAATTATTTCTATATTCTTCTGCTAACTCTTTTAAGTCATCAGGTATTTCAGTAACGTCTATATCTGTTCCTAGGTCATTTTTATAAACTGTAGCTTTCATAGTTATTAAATCAACTACTCCTACGAATTTATCTTCACTTCCTATTGGAATTTCTATAGGTACAGGATTTGCTCCTAATTTATCTCTTATTGTTTTTATTGATTCAAAATAATCTGCTCCAGTAGCATCCATTTTATTTATAAAACAGATTCTTGGAACTCCATATTTATCCGCTTGTCTCCAAACAGTTTCAGATTGTGGTTCAACACCACTTTTAGCGTCAAATAGAGCTATAGCACTGTCTAAAACTCTTAATGACCTTTCTACTTCAACTGTAAAGTCAACGTGTCCTGGGGTATCAATAATATTGATTCTATTGCCTTTCCAGATACAAGTTGTTGCAGCCGATGTAATAGTGATACCTTTTTCTTGCTCTTGAACCATCCAGTCCATTTGAGCAGCACCATCGTGAGTATCACCTATTTTATGGATCTTACCAGTGTAATATAGTATACGCTCTGTAGTTGTTGTTTTACCAGCATCTATATGAGCCATTATACCTATATTTCTAGTATTGGCTAAAGAATATTCTCTTCCCATAAATATATTTTACTCCTTCCTAACTACAGAAACTAGAATCTGAAATGAGCAAATGCTTTATTAGCTTCTGCCATCTTATGAACGTCTTCTCTTTTCTTAACACTTGCACCAGTGTTATTTGAAGCGTCTAAGATTTCTTTTGCTAGTCTTTCAACCATAGTTTTTTCTCCTCTAGCTCTTGAATAAGTTGTTAACCATCTTAAGCCTAGAGTTTGTCTTCTTTCTGGTCTTACTTCAATTGGAACTTGATAGTTTGCACCACCAATTCTTCTAGATTTTACTTCCAATACTGGCATTATATTATTTAATGCTTTGTAAAATACTTCTAAAGCATCTTCACCAGATTTTTCTGCTACTTGTTCAAAAGCTTTATACACAATTCCTTGTGCAGTACCTTTTTTACCATCTAGCATTATATTATTTATTAGTTTAGTAACCACCTTATCGTTGTAAACTGGATCAGGCATTACCTCTCTTTTAGGCACATGTCCTTTTCTTGGCACTTTACTTCCCTCCTTACCATTTTAGTAGTTTCATTGGTACTCGACTTTCGTCGTTGTGCTCGAATGTATATATTAAAGTATAAATTACTGTATTTATCATATTAATTTTATTACATTAAAGCATCAATTAAAAAATTATTTAGGTTTTTTAGCTCCATATTTAGAACGTCCTTGCTTTCTATCAGCTACACCAGCTGTATCTAAAGCACCACGAACTATATGATAACGAACCCCTGGTAAGTCCTTTACTCTTCCACCTCTAATAAGTACAACACTATGTTCTTGTAGGTTGTGTCCTATTCCTGGTATATAAGCAGCAACTTCCATTCCATTTGTTAAACGAACTCTTGCTACCTTACGTAAAGCTGAGTTAGGTTTCTTAGGCGTTACTGTTCTTACAGCAGTACAAACCCCTCTTTTTTGTGGTGATCTAACTTCTGTTGTTCTTTTGTTTAAAGTATTGAAGTTAACACTTAAAGCTGGAGATTTTGACTTATAAGTTCTAGCGTGTCTACCTTGTTTTATCAATTGATTTATTGTTGGCATTATTCCACCTCCTTGAAAATTTTACATAAAAAAAGAAATGCACTAGCATTCTATTTTTTGCACTCATACATTCTATCACCTGAATATTGAAAAGTCAACTAATTTACGCCTTTTTATACATTAAAAAAACAAAATTTAATATTTTTATATTTTTAGTATATAAAAACTAAATATGCTAAAATAATATAAGAGAAAGACAAGGTGAAATACATGAAAAACAGTTTTTTGTATCAATATGATAAATTTAATTCCCATAAATTTATTAAATTTTCATTATCATTATTAATAATAGTTTTTTTATTCCTACCTTTAATAATACCTTTTATTCCTACAGGCTTTATTAACCAATATATTCCCTATTCCAATTTAGTTTTAAATTTATCTGGGAAATATATTTTTTTAATAGTACCCTATTTACTTCCTTTTATATGTCTTATTATGTTCTTATATTATAAGGATTATTATTTACTAAAAATATTTTCATTATTATTTTATGGTATCTCCTTATATTATCAATATATATCTGTAATGGATATTTATATTAATTCAGATTTAACTTTCTTAATCCTTAGATACATTGCTCCCAATATAATATTTATTCTATTGTTCATAATTTTAATGACTTTTAAAACTAGGGCCTTGAAAGCAAAAAAATAATTAAAATAATATAAAAGGTATTTTGATTTTTATTAATCAAAATACCTTTTGTATATATATTCTTAATTTATCTTATAAGCCTTATATAATAAGCTATTAATTTTTACCTTTTTTCAATAAGGTTCTCTCAATAACATAGAATAATCCCTGTAGGAATAAAGCTATTAAAGCTCCTAATACTACACTAGAATCCCCTATTACTGTTGCTAATGTTGTTGGAAAATACACTAACGCTTCTTTTGTTCCTGTTATACCAAGACTTGTTGCAATTGCTACTCCTGCAATTAACATATTTTTCTTAGTTAATTCTTCTTTTGTAAGAAGATTAACTCCTGCCATTGCAATTTGTGAAAATATAACTAATGTAGCCCCTCCAATTACACAAGAAGGCATTGAGGTAATTATTGAACCTATTTTAGGTGAAATACCACCTAATATTAAGAAAAATGCGGCTGTAGCTATTACAAATCTACTAACTACTTTATTTAAAGATACTATAGCTGCATTTTGACTAAATGCTGCTACAGGTATTGAATTTAGCAAAGATGCACAAATTGATCCTAATCCAACTCCCATAACTCCTGAGGATAATTCTTTTTCTGTTACATCTCTATCTAATCCACCTACTGTAGTCAATGTTAAATTCCCCATTAAATCCGCTACAGAAACTATGTATAGTAGTATAAACATAACTATTATATGAGGTTTAAACTCTATTCCAAAAGCTAAGGGTTTTGGTATAGATACCCATGCTGCCTCTTTCACTGCCGAAAAATCAACTAAACCTGCCATTGCAGATATTATAAATCCTACTATGATTCCAACTAAGATTGCAATATCCTTTACAATACCTCTACCATAATTTTGTAACACAATTATTATAAGTGCTACTATTAATCCTATTACAAAGTTTATAATATAACCATACTCAGGTGAATTTGCTCCTCCTGCTAGATTATTAATAGCTGTTGGAAATAGTCCTAAACCCATACATGTAATTATTGTACCTGAAATTATAGGAGTAAAAATCCTTCTAATTTTACTAACTATAAATAAACCAAAAAATATATGAAAAATTGCTCCTGCTATTTGACCACCTACCATAGCAGCCATTCCATATTCTTCAACTACTCCTAGACAACCACCTAAGAATAAATAACTAGTTCCCATTATTACAGGTAACCTAACTCCAAATTTATAACCCTTTACAAATGGTGGTGGATATAATTGAATTAATGTAGCAATTGCTGCTGCTAGCATTGCTCCCTGTACAAGCATTGTTGATTGGGCTTGACTTAGACCAAGAATTTGTGTAATTAACAATGCTGTAACGCTGTTACCAAAAACCATTGCAAATAAATGCTGCAAACCAAGAGGTACCGCTTCTCTTAACGGTGGAATCCCATTAAGATCAAACTTGGATTTATTCTTTTTATTAATCATATTTTCCCTCCAATTTTTGTATTTCCCAAATTATAATGAACCCTATATAGTTTTTCTAAATAAATAATTATCTCTTAATATTTCTTTATTTCTCTCATGCCCATAAATACTTTTTCTGGTGTTATTGGTAATTCCCTTCCTTGAAAGCCTACTGCATTACATATTGCATTTGCTATTGCTGGACTAGGAGTATGAACAACAGCTTCCCCTATTGATTTTGCTCCATAAGGACCTGTTGGTTCGTAATCGGACCTAAATTCAACAATAACCTCTCCAACATCAGATTTTATTGGAATATTGTAATGCATAAAATTATTTGTTAACAAATTACCTCGTTTGTTATATATAACATCTTCGTATAAGGCTAATCCTATACCCTGCATCAGCCCCCCTTCTGCTTGAACCTTTGCTAAATTTGGATTTATTATAGTTCCACAATCGGCCACTAACACAAATTTTATTAAATCCACCTTTCCTGTTAGTGTATCAACTTCAACTTCTGCAAAACCTGCCATAAATGGTCTTGGTTTTTCTCTAGATCCATAGGATGCTTTTACCATTATTTGGTCTGTGTTTTCTCCAATAAGAGACTCTCTGACTATTTCAGTTAATAAAACATACATTGTTTCATCTTTTTTATGCTTAATCCTATCTTTTTCCAATAATAAATCAGATTTTGCTAAACACATTTTTTTACTAGCAATTTCCAGTAACTTTTCCTTTAATTTTTCTCCTGCTCTAACTACTGCATTACCTGTAATATATGTTGTGCAAGAAGCGTAGGCCCCTGTCTCATATGGTGCTGTATTTGTATCACCTGTACAAATACTTATACTATCCATATCTGTATTTAAAGATTCTGCCGCTATTTGACACAAGACAGTTTCTGCTCCTGTTCCTAAATCTGAGGACCCAACCATTAACATATAGCTTCCATCTTCTTCAAGCCTTAAAATAACCGTTGCTGTATCCTGTCCTGCAATTCCTGAAGTATGAAGGGCTAAAGCTGCTCCTACTCCTCTGACTTTATTTTCTCCAACTTTGACTCTTGGAAATTTCTTATCCCATTCTATTAAATCCTTACCTCTCTTAATACATTCCTCTACATTAAAACTCCTCATTTTATGAGGTAAAATCCCACCTTCATCTCCTTTTCTTATTGTGTTTTTTAACAATAATTCTACTGGATCCATTTTTAATTCTCTGGCTAATTCATTCATAATTGAAGCCATTGCAAAAGTTCCTTGAGTTGTACCATATCCTCTTAGAGGGCCAGATGGTACCATATTTGTATATACAGATTTACCATTAAATCTTATTGCTGGAACTCTTGCATACATAGGAAGAACATTTTGTCCTGATTCCATAGTTACAGCAGCAGCATTTGAGCCATAAGCACCTGTATTACTTAAAACCTTCATATCTATGGCTTTTATATTTCCATTTTTATCGGCTCCTATTTTTATTCTAGTTATAATAGGATGACGTACACTAGTAGCCATAAACATTTCTTCCCTATCTAAAATTAACTTACTTGGTCTTTTTGTTTTATTGGTTACAAAAGCAACATAGGGTTCTGTAATAGCTAATTTTTTTCCACCAAAAGCTCCTCCTACTTTAGCTGCTTTTAATCGAACATTCTTTAATGGTACTCCTATAGCCTGTGCTGTTTGCCTTCTCATATGGGATATTGTTTGATTTCCAGAAATTATTGTTATTTTTCCCTTATTATCTATATATGCATAGGATCTATTAGTTTCCATACTACAATGTTGTTGAGCCTGTGTTCTATATTCTCTTTCTAAAATCACATCACAATCTTTAAACTCTTTATCTACATCACCTTCAGATAAGCTGAAATCGGAAACTAGATTTCTATTATTATCGTATTTTGTAAAGGGCTTTCCATGGTATCTCTTACCTTCATGAATTATAATTTCATTGTCCAGAGCTTTTTCCATATCTAAAATAGGTTCAAATACTTCATAATCAACTTTAATTAATTTTCTAGCCTTTTCTGCTATTCTTTCATCTTCTGCTACTACTATTGCCACTTCATCTCCTACAAATCTAACAATAGGTTCTAATAACACCCTATCGTGAGGTGACATTTCTGGGGCAGCTTCTCCCCCTTCCGAATATCTAATTTGTTCAACATCTTTATATGTATAAATATCTACTACTCCATCAAGGGATTTTGCTTTTTCTACATTTATATCTTTTATTTTTGCAAATGCATAAGGACTTCTTAAAATTTTTATACTCAAAACATTTTTTTGATTAATTAAATCATCTGTATAAATTGGTCTACCTGTTAGAATAGCTTCACTGTCTAGTTTCTTATAACTTTTACCTACTACCATATTAATCACCTATTCTTTCTTTCATCTTGGTAATCAATACTGCACACAAACCTTTTCTATATTCTTTAGTCCCCTTTACATTAGTGCCAAAGTTTAATTCTTCACAAGCAAGTTCCCTAATTTCCTCAATACTCTTATTTTCTGCTAAAGCTTTACTAGCTTTTTCTGCTATTTCTGCTTTTGTAGGTCTTGCTCCTATTGCTATTTTTGCAGTACCATCTTTCCCAATATACATAGCTC
Organism: Miniphocaeibacter sp.; assembly: GCF_049276255.1. Classification (NCBI taxonomy): domain Bacteria; kingdom Bacillati; phylum Bacillota; class Tissierellia; order Tissierellales; family Peptoniphilaceae; genus Miniphocaeibacter; species Miniphocaeibacter sp. The sequence continues at coordinate 30,988 of NZ_JBASWB010000074.1, read as the reverse complement.
CATTTAAAATTGAAAAATCGCCAGAGGTTTTCCTAACATTTTCAAATACAGCCCTTCCATTTTTCTTTGGAATAATAATCTCTTTTAAAATATCTTTCTTATATTCTTTTTTTAAAAAATCCTTTAAATCAATAATCCCCTCAGAATGAAGATTAATTTTTGCATCTAAAACTAACAAACATGGTAACAAGTCTGAAAAACCATATTTAGAAAATATACCTGCACCAATTTGAGCCATATTTCTAAATTGAACCCCTACTATGCTACTAACACTTTCGCTTAATATTCCATTACAGTAATTCTTTAAAACTGTATTGGTTTCTATTTCCCTTAGTGTTGTTGTTGCACCTATTCTGATCTCCTCTTCTTCATCTTCTATGTAATTTAAATTAAGGTTCATTAAATCTATCCCTAATCCTATTGTTTTTGATCCCATCTTTATAAAAGCACAACCACCTAATATTTGGTTATTCTTTTTTTCTATTAATAAATCATATGCCTCTTCTATTGTATTTGGTGCAATATAGTTTTTTATTGTAATCATACGACTTCACTCCGTGTACTTCTTAACTCTAAATATTTTTTTATAGCCCTAATCTGTCCCTTATAGCCCGTACATCTACATAGGTTTCCATCTAAATAATGATATATTTCCTCTTCTGTAGGGTTGACTAACTCATTTTCCAAGGACATAACAGCCATTATTAAACCTGGAGCACAATAACCACACTGGTCAGCTCCTTCTTCAGCTAAAAAATCAACTAAAAATTTAGACCTTTCTCTCACTCCCTCTAGAGTTGCAATTGCCTTACCTTCCGCTCTTACTGTTAGATAAGTACATGATAAGATTATTTTCTCATCTAGTAAAACCCCACAAACTCCACATGAACTACTTTGACAACCTTCTTTTACACTTAAGTAACCTAATTTTCTTAATGTTTCTAACAAAAACTCATCTGGTCTTACATCTACTTCTATTAATTTTTTATTAATATTTAACTTCATATCATCACCTATTCCATTCATGTCCAGACATTCTATTTGTTATATTTCCTCTATTACATAAATCCTCTGCTGAATCCTGTATTTTTTTTAGAGTTTCTTCTTCGGAGTCAACAGTAAGGATTTTTCTATTTTCCATAACTATATTTCCATCTATAATAACTGTTTCTATATTCTCAACTCCAGAAGAGTATACTAAAGTTGAAACTGGATTATGCATAGGTATCGCTTTAGGATTTAACATTGGATTAAATACAAGTAAATCTGCTTTTTTCCCAACTTCAAGGGAACCTATTTCTTTATCTAGTCCAATGGCTTTCGCTCCATCTATTGTTGCCATTTCTAATACCTTTTCAGCCCTAATAGAAACTGGATCTAGAGTTTTTACTTTTTGCTGTAATGCTGTGATTTTCATAGTCTCAATAATGTCTTGAGAATTATTACTAGCAGCTCCATCAACTCCTAAGCCTACAGTAAGTCCCATATCTATCATTTTTGTAATTGGTGCAGTTCCTGAAGCTAAATACATATTACTTACAACATTATGAGATACTTTCATATTGTATTCTTTTGCTTTTAATAATTGATTATCATTTAAAACAACACAATGAACCATTAAAACATTTTCACCGTTAATACCTAGATCTATAAGAGTATCAAAATCATCTTTGCCATGAATTTTATTTGAAGCTATATTATTAAAATCTGTTTCTGATAGGTGAACAGCAAATAATCCATTATATTCATTTGTAATAGCGTAGACTCTTTTTAACATTTCATCTGTTGCTGCCCATACAGATGATGGAGAAGTACCTATTTGTATTCTTCCATTTTCAATATTATGATATTTGTCAAATAGTCTATACAAGTCTTCCTCTACAGTTTTTATATCTTGTGTAAGCTCCAAAGGTGTACCAAATTCATTACCTGTATTTATCATTCCTCTACCTATAATTCCTCTAATTTTTAAATCTTTATAGGCTTCAACTATACTATCTGTTAACTTAGGTTTACTATGAGTATGCATGTAGTCTACTGTTGTAGTTACTCCACTTTTTATAGCCTCTATGCCTCCAGATATTGCTCCGTAATACACATTATCCTCTGTAAGATATATAGCCGCTTGAAACATCATATCTGATAGCCAGTGATGTAATTCCATATCATCACCTAATCCTTTTAATAAGCTTTGAAATAGATGTGTATGGGTATTAATAAATCCTGGGAAAATAACTTTGCCCTCTGCATCTATTATCTTTTTTACATTAGAATACTTATTTATTAACGATTTACTATCACCAATATCTATAATCCTATTATCCTTTATTGCCAAAGCGCCTTTATATAATATTTCCCTTTTTGCATTAACCGTTACAATAATTCCATTTTTTATAAGAATATCTATCATTTTTATCTCCTGAAAATTTATTTAAAGAACAAATATTTATTTTCAAATAATAAGTATTTGTTCTTTAAAATCTAATTAATATTTTATTTTTCCTTCTTTTTTTCATTTTTGGGTAATACTAAATTCAATGTAAAAGCTACAAGGGCAGCTATTACAATTGGAGATTCACCAAATACCATTCTAATAATATCTGGAAAAGCTTTTAAACTATCAGGTACAGAAGTAATCCCCATCCCTAGAGCTAAACTTAATCCTACAATCGATATATTTCTAGGTGTTAGTTCATCATGTAGTATTAGTTGTAAACCGGTCATAGTTATCATTCCAAAAATACTTATTGTAGCTCCACCTAACACTGCTGTTGGTATTGTTGTCATTAAAGCACCAAATTTAGGAACAAAACCTGCCAACAACATAAAAATTGCTGCTAATGCTAAAACAAATCTACTAATTACTTTATTTAAAGATACTAGACCTACATTTTGACTATAGGATGAAGGTGGTAATCCTCCGAAAAATGATCCTAGTGAAGTAACAATACCGCTACCTATTATTCCTCGAGATAACTCAGTGTCTGTAGCTTTTCTTCCCATTCCTCCCATAGTTGTTCCTGATAAATCACCTATTGACTGTAGTGCATTTACTAAGCATAAAACCAACATGCTTATAATTGCAGGCCAATGAAAAGTCATTCCAAAATCACTTATTTTAGGAACAGATAATAAACTTGCACTAGATAATGATGAAAAATCAACTTTCCCCATTACTAATGCTAATATATAACCTACTGTTACTCCAACTATCATAGATGCTGATTTTATGTATCCTTTAAAAAAATTATTACATACAACTACAGTTACTAATGTAACTATCGCTAAAATCCAGTTTGAAAAATCTCCATAATTTGGACTTCCCAATCCTCCTGCCATGTAGTTTACAGCAATAGGATACAAGGACAGTCCTATAGTAGTTACTACTACTCCAGTTACAAGAGGAGGGAAAAATTTTAATATTCTTTTTCCCAATAAACCTATGAATATTGTAAATATACCACCAATTAACTGGGCTCCTAATATTCCATCTATCCCATATTTTGTACCTATTACAGATAATGTTGGAAGATAAGTAAATCCTACTCCAAAAATAATAGGCAATTTCGAACCAGTTTTTCCAATTGGATAAAGTTGTAATAGGGTAGCTATACCGGATACTATTAAGGCAGCTTGTACTAATAATGTAGTTTCTGTTTGACTTAACCCACAAATTTCCGCAACCATTCTTGGTAATGTTACCGTTCCTACAATCATTGCAAATATATGTTGTAAGGATAATGGCAAAGCTTTTATAAACGAAGGTTTACCATCTAATTTAAACAATTCTTCATCTAAACCTTCATAATCCATTTTTTTTGAATTGTCTTTATTCATTGTAATTTTCCTTTCATGAACTCATAATATTCTAATTTATAAAAATAATAGATCTAAGAAATAATTAATCAAAGATCAATAGTTTTAATGATCTCTTAATGGAGATTTACTATCATTTATTTCAAGATTAACCTTTTCTTTGTCCCATTTTTCCCTACCTGCTTTTGTAACTATAACCGCTTCTGTAAGTCCTTTTGCAAATCTTTCTACACTGTCAATTCCTACAGTATCGTCAATAGCCCCTTGTGCTTTTTGGTCTTTACTCCAAATAGTTCCTCCTATATAACAACCTCCTAAACCACCACTTACTAACATTTCATGCATTAAGAAGAAATTTATAATTGGTAATTTAGCAGTTTCTTCGCCTCCATATCTTGTTCCACCAGTGGTTATTGCCCCTCCAACTTTATTTTGTAAATGCCCTGAATATACCAGGTAAATTGGACGAAGTCTATTTAAAGCTGTAGCTAGTTGTGCTGTTATATTCATATCATAAACAGGAGAAGCTATTATTATTCCGTCTGCTTCTAAGATTTTAGCCTCTAATTCTTGTAAATCATCTTTGATTATACACATCGTTTTATTTCGTATACATGAATCACAATGGATACAATATCCAATTTTCTTTCCCCTAACAGTCCAATATTCTGTTTCAATATCAGGATAGCTTTCACACACTTCTAACGCTCTCTTTAATGCATATTCTGTTGAACCATTTTTTCTGGGACTTCCACATATTCCTAATATTTTAGCCATTTAAATCCTCCTTGTTTATTTTTATTGGTAATTTCTTTATTTCAATACCTGTTGCATCATATACTGCATTTAATATTGCAGGAGCTGCTGGTACTACTGCACATTCCCCTATACTTTTTCCACCATAAGGTCCTGTTTCTTCAAATCCCTTAACAAAGTGGGTTTTAATTTCCGGCATTTCATGTGCTCTAAACATTTTGTAGCTACCAAAACTATCGTTTGTCATATTTCCCTTGTCATCAAATACATAATCTTCTGTTAGGGCGTAACCTAATCCCATGTGTATTCCACCATCTAATTGGTTTGTTGCTGCTAAAGGATTTATTACTTTACCGGAATCATGACAGGCAGTATAGGAAATTACTTTTATTTTCCCAGTTTTCTCTTCTACTAAAACCTCTGCAAAATGAACTCCATAAGAAGTTATTCCAGCCTCAGATCTATGACTTTCAACTACTGTTATTTCAGCTTCTTTTTCTTTTTGAGAATAAACGGCTATATCTGAAAGAGAAATTTTTCTACTACTATCTGCTTGACTTACTACATAACCATTTTCTAAAACTAAATCTTTAGTCTTTAAAATTTCTTCTGCTAATTCAACTATCTTGCTCTTTAATTTTTCAGCAACTCTTTTTGCTGCTGCTCCTTCTACATATAAACCTCTACTTGCGTAATCACCTAAATTCCACGGTACTGCATCTGTATCTGCTTCAAGAGTTTCTACCTTGTCCGGAGTAATGCCTAATACCTCCGCTATCATTTGAGTCTGCAAGGTTACAGAACCATTTCCCATATCATGGACTCCCGTAAGTAGAGTTGTCGTTCCATCTTCATTTAATTTTAAGGCTAGGGATATATAATCTCTATGTGCTCCAAAGACACCATTGCCATGAGCCCCTATTGCCATCCCAACTCCATGTCTGTATCCTTTTTCTCCTACTATTTTTTTCTTTCTTTCCCATTCAAATATTTCACTACCTTCCTTAAGACAATCTAATATTCTCGGATTTCCTAAAGGAGAATTAAATCTTTGATCAACTCCATCTGGAAGTGCAGCATTTATTTTTTGCAATTCTACTAGATCAATATTTAAATCCCTCGCAATTTTACCCATTTGAGCTTGTTGTGCAAAAAATATTTGTGGTGAACCATAACCTCTCATTGCACCTGCAATAGGTATATTCGTATATACAGGTACTCCCCTAAATCTAAGATTTGGAATTTTATATACTTTATAGATCTTATGACTTAAAGCTCCTAAAACATTGTAACAACTTGATGCATAAGAACCTGTATTTAATAAAATATTAAAATCTTGTGCTACTATTTCCCCATTTTCCTTAACACCTGTTTTTATATACATTACTGCTGCATGTCTTGTCCTTGTCGATTTAAATACTTCTTTTCTTGTGAGGGTTACCTTTACTGGTTGCATCGTCATCTTAGATAAAATCGCCGCTACAGGTTCAATAGTCATTTCTAGTTTTCCACCAAATGATCCTCCTATAGACGGAGTTATCATCCTAATTTTATGTAATGGCATTTCTAAAATTTGAGACAATATTACTCTAAAAGCAAATACATTTTGGCAAGAACTATGAACTGTAAGCCTATTATCTATAGTATATTGGGCTATACATGTATGAGGTTCTAATGCACCATGATTAACAGGCTGTACTTCATATCTATCTTCATAGATTTTATAAGCCTGAGCAAATCCCTTTTCTACATCTCCTGCATTTGCTTTTATTTCATTTAATACATTTCCACCAGGATGTATTGGATAGGCATTTTCTTTAGCTGCTTCCTCTACATCAAATATAGGTGGCAATTCTTCATATTCAACTTTTATAAGATTTACAGCTTGTTCAGCTGCTTCCATAGTTTCAGCTGCAACTGCTGCAACCCTATCTCCGACAAATCTTACGTTTTTTGAAAATACAGTTTCTGTAAATGGTATATCATGATCATAAAATCTCAATGCACTATTGTATTTAATATGTGGGGTATTAAAGCATGTAGCTATTGCCTTTACGCCTTCAACCTTCATTGCCTCTGTAGTATCTATACTTTTAACTTTCCCATGGGCTATTGGAGAATATAAAATTTTACCATATAGCATATTGGGAAGTTTCATATCGTCTACATAGATTTTATGTCCTGTTGCCTTTAATACCGAATCTCTTATGGGATATCCCTTTCCAATAATTTTTTCTTTCACACTACACCCCTCCAAGTTTTTCAGCTGCTATTTTTACTGCTTCAACTATTTGCACATATCCTGTACATCTACACAAGTTCTCTCTAAAGGCAAATCTAATCTCTTCCTCTGTTGGATTTTTATTTTCATTTAATAAGGCCTTAGTTGTTAAAATCATAGCCGGTGTACAAAATCCACATTGAATAGCTCCCGCTTCAATAAAAGCTTCTTGTATTGGATGTAATTTATAGCCATCGGCTAATCCTTCTATTGTTTCTATTTTTGACTTCTGTAAATCAAAGCCTTTTACCCTACAAGATTTAATAGCTTTACCATCTATTATTACTTTACACGTACCACATGTTCCTGTTTCACATCCACATTTTGCTCCTGTTAAATTTAGTTTTTCTCTTAAAATATTCAGAAGGCTTTCATTTTTATCTCCTACAATTTTATAATTATTACCATTTACATTAAGATAATAATTTTCCATAAAAATCCCCCTTATAACTATTAGCTCTATATACTTATCTTTCTATAAATTTTCCCTTTAAGTCCTCTTCTAATATCTTTTCATTTTCCAATATTTTATTGCCTCTAATATAAACTGCATCAACAATATAATTTAATTCTCTATTATCATATATAGAATATTGACTATTTCCATGTATTTTTTTGAATTTCCAATTTTTCTTACTTAAAATTACAATATCGGCATCTTTACCTGCTTCTAATCTACCTTTGTTTTTTAAGTTAAAAATTTCAGACGGATTTGTTGATAATTTATCAATGACTTTAGTTATTTCCACATTTCTTTTTTCAGCTTCAGATAGGGTTACTAAAATCCTCTCCTCTATACCTGGAACTCCTCCAGCAATTTTTTTGTAATCCTCTATTCCAATTTTTTTATCTAAACTAAAGGGACAATGGTCTGTTGCTATAACATCTATATTTTCTTTTTCTATATTCCCCCATAGAAAATCTACATCTTCTTTTTTTCTCAATGGTGGTGAGCAAATATATTTTCCGCCATCTTCTCTATTGTAAACATCATCTACAAAAGTTAAGTACTGAACACAGGTTTCAACAAAGAGATTTCTATGTCCTTTTTCTTTTGCTCTGATTATATTTTCCAAACTCTCCTTTGAAGAAATATGAACAAAATACAACTTTGGATAACCTGTTATTTTCGAATAATAGATTAATCTTTCAACTGTTTCTGCCTCTGCTTCAACTGGTCTTGAAAGGGGAAAGTCAGAAACTCTATCTCCATGTAATTTTTCTGAATAGTTTATTATTTCTTCATTTTCACAATGTACACATACTGTAATATCTTCTTCTTTTGCAATTGTTAAAAGTTTTAAAATCCATTTATCTTCTAACTTCTCACCATAAACTGTATATATTTTTACACTTGATATTCCAAGATTTTTCAATTCTTTTAATTCGTCTAATGTTCTATTATCATTTTTAAAAGCCACGCCATGAAACGAATAATCTACATAAGACTTTTCAGCTTTTTTATGATAGTCACTAATTATATTTAAAATATTATTATTTTTATTTCCATAGGAAACATGGTCGACTATTGTCGTTGTTCCACCATATAGAGCAGCTTTACTTCCTGTTTTAAAATCATCTATGGTTATTAGTCCATCTCCCATATTGTGATCTAAATGGGTATGGGCATCTATTCCCCCTGGAATAATAAATTTATTTTCACAATTAATTACTTCTTTTTCTACAATATTTATACTATCTTCAACTTTTTCTATTTTTTCTCCACTTATTAAAATATCTTTTTTTACAAATTTCTTATTTAATGAATTATATACTAGTCCATTTTTTAATAAAGTCTTCATATTAACCCCAATAAAATTCCTGTATAAATCTCTCTACGTTTTTATAGGCAAATTTTTCAATTAATTCCATACTAAATCCCTTTAAATTTAAATAATTCATAAATTCTATAACCTTCTTTGGAGAATTAATACTATAATTTCCATTTATACCATCAAAATCTGTACCTAAGGCTATAGTGTCCTCTCCAGCAATTTTAAGAATATATTGTAAATGATTTTTATAGTCTTTAAATTCAGCTGTATTAGTTCCATTTGCAAAGGGTGGAAATACATTTAGTCCTATGACTCCACCTTTATTTGCAATGGCTTTTATTTGTTTATCATCTAAATTTCTTGAATGGTCTTGAACTCCTTTGGCATTAGAGTGAGTAGCCATAAAGGGATATTTTGAATACTTATAAACATCCCAAAAGCCACCATTGGATAAGTGAGAAACATCGATAATAATCCCTTTTTTATTCATTTCTTCTACAATTTTTATGCCAAAATCAGTTAAGCCTAAACTATCTTCTTTTTTGTTTTTTGAATGAGGATAACCTATTTTATTCTCATTGTTCCATAGTAATGTAACTAGAGAAATTCCCTTATTTTTTAATTTACCTACATCATCTATTTGTCTTATACATCTTCCATCTTCTATTGTTATAAATATCGATAGTTTGTTTTTGTTTTTTGCCTCAATATATTGTTTGTAATTCCTTACTATTTTTAATTTTTCTCTATATTTTTCCGAAGTTTTTTCTAGGAAGCCAATACATTTATCTATATAATCCCAGTCAGAAATTTCTCCTAGGCCAGGATTGTCTTCATAATCCTCATTGTATAAATAAATTGCCATAAATTGTGATTTTACTTTATTATCTAATAGTTTTTTTAAATTTATATCGGAATTTTCACCAAACATAAATTCTTCAACTTTTTCATCTTTTATATATTTAATAATTGTGTCACAATGAAGATCTATATACATATTTCACACCTTTTAATAAAATTCTAATGCTCTAGTTGGACATATTGATGAACATAAACCGCATTTTCTACATTTACTATTATCTAAATACATGTCTTCAGAAATCCTTCTTGCATCATATGCACAAACTATTTCGCATTTTTTACACTTTATACATTTATCTTTATTATATTTAAATTCTCCTACTATAGATTCGCTTTTTTTATGGATAAGACCTATTATATCCTCTAGTGATTTATAGTTATTATCAGTTAGCCACTTTTCAATTTGATCCGATAATTTTCCTATAACCTTTTCACCATATATTATTGGATAGGTACAAACTCCTACATAATTAGCCCCTGCCATAAAAACCTCTATGGCATTTTTATAGGACATTATCCCTCCTAGTCCTATAATAGGAATATTAATATTTTTTCTTACCTCATATATGTTATTAATATTAAAGGGAAGTATTGCTTCTCCTGTTAGCCATCCTTTAGATATATTTCCAAGTGTAGATAGTCCTGTTTCTATGTTAACTCTCATAGCCGGTCCAATTGAATCACTAATTGTTAAGGCATCAGCTCCATTTTTCTCCAGTGTTTTAGCAAGTTCTACCATATTTTTAACTCTTGAAGGTAGCTTTACTATAATCGGTATATTAACTCTTTTTTTTGTGTCTATTAACATTGGAAGTAAATCTTCTTCATTATAAGAAACCAACTCTAAAAAAGTTGCTCCTGCCTTTTCTAATCCCTCTACCATTAAACTAGTTTCCTCTACAGAATGACCACAAGAGGCTATTACAGGAATTTTGGATTTTTTTAATTCTGGAAGTTCTTTATTTATCCAAGTTTCGTAAGTATAGTCAGACCATAATTCATCATTTATTAAACTTTTATTTTCTGACATTTGCATATGTGGTATAGGATTTATTGCAGCTTCTAATTTTATGGTTTTTGTAACACAAAGTCCAGCTTTGTTTTTATGAAGTTTCTTTATTCCTTCAGCACTATATGTTAAGGGACCAGATCCAATAATTATTGGAGATTGTATTTTGCTTCCTAAAAAATCGTACATTTACTTTATACCTCCCCAAAATGAAGTTGCTAGTTCTTTTATTTCATATCTCATTTTGTCCTTTTCGTTCTCTATATCTTTACGATTATGCTTTTTGCCACTTATATATACATCTTTAATCATTCTTTTTTCGCCTTTAACTACAATTAAATCATATATATTTTCCCTGTTTAAAGGAGTTGAGAACATATCCTCTATAACAATGAAGTCAGCGTCATAGCCTTTTTCTAGTTTGCCTTGATTAAATCCTAAGGCCTTGGCTCCATTTTCTGTAGCCATTTTAAATACATCTTTAGCACTCATTACTTCTGTATTTTCTAAATTGGCTTTATGGATTAAAAATGCAAATCTCATTACTTCGAAGAAGTCATTAACATATCCATCTGTTCCTAAAGCAACATTTATACCCTTGTCTAGCATTTCTTGAACTGGTGCTATTCCTCCACCAACTTCACAATTACTAATAGGATTGTGAACTACATTACATTTTGATTTTTTTATTATATCTATTTCTTTAGAATCTACTTTTACACACTGAGACATTAGGGTATTCTCGTCTAAAACATTTAATTTATCTAAGTATTCTACTGGTGTTAAGCCAAAATTCTTTAATGTATAGTTTTTTTCATAGATACTTTCCGATAGATGAAACTGTAAAAAGGTATTATTTTCCCTAGCTAGTTTTTTAGCCTCTGTAATAAATTTTTTAGAACAGGTAAATGTTGTATGGGTACAGATACAACCCTTAATATTTTTGCTATTTTTTGTAGATTCTGTAAAGTTTTGATTTTGATTAAGACATTTTATTCCATTTTCCCAATTGATTCTTTCACTGGACTCTAGAGAAAGTATTGCCTTTAAACCAAATTCTTCTACAACCTCTGCCTGTGCTTCCAAAGTATCCTCTTCTGTTAACGGACCTTCAGCAGTATCACAAAAAGCTGTTACTCCTGAACTAATCATGTCTAAACATGAGGATTTTGTAGTTAGTACAAATTCTTTTTTTGTTAATCTATCCTCTATTAAAGGCCACCAAAACACCTTTAAAAAACCTTCAAAATCATTAAAGTTATCTAGCTTAGGTATTCCCCACGATAAAATTCCATATAGATGTGTATGGGCATTTGTAAAAGATGGCATTAGTATTGAATCTTCATAATCTATTATTTCAATATTGGCTAAGGAATTTGTTTCGGAAATATCTTCTAAAACTTTTTTAATTTTCCCCTTATCTATAAGAATTCCACCATCTTCTATAACCTTATTGTTACTGCTAACTATCCATTTAGATTTTACTAAATACAAACTAATCCACCTTTCTTTCTAAAGCCTCTATTATTTTTTCAGCAGTTATAGGTAGAGATCTTATTCTTGCTCCACAAGCATTATATATAGCATCTGCTATTGCTGGAGCTGGTGAATTTGTAACTAATTCCGCTATTGATTTTGCACCAAAGGGACCTGTTGGCTCTTTTTCAGGGCAAAAATCTACAACTATCTCTCCTATATCCCTTCTTGTTGGAATGTTATAATTAAAGAAATTGTTTGTTAATAATTTTCCTTTATTGCTGTATATTACATCTTCATATAGGGCAAGGCCTATTCCCTGGGTTATTCCTCCTTCTGCCTGTATTCTAGCAAGATTAGGATTAATAACCTGTCCACAATCTATTACAGAAACATATTTTAAAATATCTACTTTACCTGTTAGGGTATTTACTTCTACTTCTACAAAACTTACTGCATATGGTCTTGGAGTATCTCCTATACCAAAGGTTGCATCAGCTATAATTGCTTCTGCATTTGGACTTACAGCCGAATCTATTCCTAGTTGTTTTAATGTAACAGATTCATTGTTTTCAGTATTTACAACTTTGCCTTTCTCCAATTTCATTTTTTCTATATTTACATTTAAATATTTTTTAGATTTTTCAAATATTTTTTCTTTTATTTTTTCACAAGCCATAACAACTGCATTTCCAGTTAAATATGTTGTGCAAGAAGCATAGGCCCCCTTATCGTAAGGGCAACTATCTGTATCTCCTGATACTAGGTTTACTCCTTCCATATCTGTATTTAAGGCTTTTGCAGCTATTTGAAGCAATATGGTATCTGAACCTGTTCCTAGATCAGAGGAACTTGTAAAGACTGTAAAGGTTCCATCTTCTTGTAATCTTATTAATACTGTTGCAACATCAATGTTGGAAACTCCTGAACTATGAGTTGCATGTCCCATTCCAACACCTCTTTTTATATGGCCCTTATCTTCTGGTCTATATCTTTTATTATCCCAATCTATTAATTCTTTTCCTCTTTTAATACATTCTTCTATATTAAAACTTCCAATAGTACTTTTATTTAACCCACCAATATGTCCAGATCTTATAGTATTTTTCAATTTAACTTCTACCGGGTCAAGGCCTAGTTTTTCCGATAACTCATTTATAGCAGAATCCAAAGCAAAGGTTCCTTGAGGAGTTCCATAACCTCTCATAGCACCTGCTGAAACTCTATTAGTGTAATAGGTTAAAGCCTTGTAATCTATGGAATTAATTATCGAATAAATAGGTAGGGTATTTTGACCTGCCTCCATTGTAACTGCTGGACCATTTGAACCATAGGCCCCTGTATTATTGTAACCTCTCATTTTTATTCCATTGATTTTACCATCTTTATTAGCACCTATTACTAAATCAAAATCCATTTCATGTCTAGTACTTGTTGCATTAAAATTTTCTATTCTATCGTAAATAATCATAGAAGGTCTTTTAGTTTTCCATGTTACAAAACCTACTATTGGTTCTGTTATACAAACATTTTTTCCACCAAAACCTCCACCTATTCTTATTCGTCGCATTCTAACTTGATTTAAACTTAAACCTAAAACCTTAGCAACTTGCCTTCTCATATGGTAAATAGATTGATTTGCGGATATTATTTCCAGTCTGCCTCTTTCATCAATTTTTGCATAAGCCCTTAATGTTTCCATCATTGCATGGGCTTGAGCATGAGTAGAATAAGAAGCTGAGAAAACGATATCCGAATTATTTATTTCAGATTCTATATCTCCATAACCCATATGGAACTTACTAACTATATTTTTTTTAGGATCATATCCAAAGTCAAAAGGTTCAAACCCATCATCTTCCTTATGGATAATATCCTTAAGATCTAAGGAATCTTTCTTAGTTAATATCGGTTCAAAAACCTTATATTTAACTTTTATTAGTTTTTCTGCTCTATTACAAGCCTCAATATTTTCACCTACTATTAGGGCAACTTCATCACCAATATACCTTACTATTTTTTCTAATAGAATTCTGTCATGAGGAGATGCCTCTGGATATGATTCACCACATTCCGTATACCTTATTTGCTCAACATCTCTATATGTATATATGGCAACAATATCTTCTAATTTTTCAGCCCTACTCGTATCTATATCAATTATTTCAGCAAAGGCATAGGGACTTCTTTTTACTTTTATATATAGTAAATTTCTGTAATCTATATAGTCTTCAGTATAACTTTTACCGCCAAGTAAATTTCCCTCATAATCTATTTTTTTTATGGAATTACCTATCATAATATTCACCTGCTATATCTCTAATTTCCATAAACATATCTTCTAGTAGTCTTTCTCTTATAAAATTAGAAGCCTTAATATTAGTTCCTAATTCTAGTTCTTTCAAATCATCTTCTGATAATTTTTTATCTTCTTTAATATAATTTCCTAAAAAATCAAATCTTTTTGCTTTTTGAGGTCTAGCACCAATGGCTATTTTTATATCCTTGTCAAATAATACTGCTAAATTTAATTGAGGAATATCCATTTTTATTAATCGTCTTGATAGGTAAATACCTTTTTTAAGAGTTTTTCCTATAATTATTTCCATTAAAATATCTCTTTCTGGTCTAATATCCATATATTCAGAAACAGAAATAACACCTTTTTTGAAAAACCTTAATTTTGCATCTAGCACCAACAATACAGGCATAATATCTGAAAATCCATATTTAGCCCAAACAGAACCACCTATTGTTGCAGTATTTTTCAATTGTATACCTGCACCTATTTCATTTATGGCTTTTGAAAGAATTCCATCTCCTAGTTTTTTCACTAAAGGATTTATCTCCACATCTCTTAAAGTATTAGAGGCTCCAATAAATATAGTATCTTCATCTTCTTTTATATAATTCAAGTCTAAAGAATTTATATCTATACCTATGTTTTTTTTCCTTTTAGAAATACTTGAAAAGCACCCTCCACCAAGGATTACATTACTTTTGCTTTTATTTAAAACCTCATATGCTTCTTCAATAGTGCTGGGAGTAAAATATTTTTTTAATTCCATTTTATTTTCCTCTCATTATATATTAAAATACTTTTCTATAGCTCTTAATTGTCCTTGATATCCTGTACATCTACATAAATTAGCCTTTAAAGAATCATTTATTTCATCTATTGTAGGCTTATCATTTTCAAACTCTAAACCTATTATTGTATTAATAAGAGCCGGACCACAATAGCCGCATTGGTCTGCTCCCTCTTCTGCTAATAAGCTTGCAATTTTCCTTGCTTTGTCACCAAAGCCCTCAACTGTAAAAATTTCTTTGCCAGATGCTCTATTAGTTAAATAAGAACAGGATAAAACAGGTTTTCTATCTACAATAACTGTACAAACACAACATGATGCTGTATTACATCCACGTCTTACAGAATTAAAGCCAAGTCTTCGTAATGTATCTAAAAGTTTTTCACCTGGTGAAATATCTATATTATATTTTTTATTATTTACTAATAATTCCATTGCTAACCTCTACTTTTCTTAATAAACCCTAGAAAATTTATAAACAATAATCTTAATTATTGTCTAAATAATGATTCCACTTATGCCCAGAACCTCTATTTGTAATATTAGCTCTTAAACATAAATCCTCTGCAATATTATTAATATCTTCATATAGTTTTTTCTCATCATTTATAGATGTTATTTTTCCATTATCCAATATAATCCTACCGTCAATAATAACTGTTTCAATATTTTGACATGATGAAGAATATACTAAAGTTGAAACTGGATTATGTAAAGGTATGGCCTTTGGATTTAAATATGGATTAAATATAACTAAATCTGCTAATTTCCCTTTCTCTATAGAACCAATTTCTTTTTCCATTCCTATTGCCCTAGCACCATCAATCGTTGCCATTTCAAGTACTTTTTCTGCCGTCATTGCTATAGGGTCTAGTTTATCAACCTTATGTAATAAGGCTGTAGTTTTCATTAATTCAATCATATCCTGTGCATTATTACTTGCAGCTCCATCTACTCCTAGGCCAACAGTTAATCCTGACTTAAGCATTTCCGGAATTGGAGCAACTCCTGAGGATAAATACATATTACTAAGTACATTATGAGAAATTTTCATCTTATATTTAGCTGCCCTTGCTATTTCCTCTTCCGTTAAATAAACTGTATGGACCATTAAAACATTGCTACCTGTAATATTTAATTTTTCCAATAGTTCAAAATCATTACAGCCATAAAGTTCAGTTGTAGCTTGTCTATCAAATGGTGTTTCTGAAATATGAGATGTATACCATGAATTATATTCATTTGCTAAATCATAAAGAAGTTTATGCATTTCTAAAGTACATTCCCACATTGCAGCTGGTCCCGTCCAAATTTTTATTTTCCCATTATTAGAATTATGATAGTTTTCAAAAAGCCTACGTATATCCTCTTCTACTGTATGTAAGTCTTGCATAGTGGCTTTTTGTACTCCATATTCTTCACCAGTATTTTGTACACATCTAGCTAATATTCCTCTTTGTCCAACATCTATAAAAGCTTTAATTATTCCATCGGATAAATTTGCCCTATTATGTGCATACATGTAGTCTAAATTAGTGGTCATACCACTTTTTATTCCTTCAACAACCCCTCCCATAGCAGCATAATAAACATCTTCTTCTGTTAATATTGTTGAAGCTGGAAAAGTCATTGTAGATAACCACTTATCTAATCTCATGTCATCTCCAAGTCCTTTTAATAATACTTGGAATAAATGATTATGGGTATTTATAAAACCAGGAAATACAACTTTCCCATTTAAATCTCTAGTACTTACTTCCTTATACTTTTCCCCTTCTAAAGAATTCATATCTCCAATATCTACTATCTTATTATTAACAATATAAATAAATCCTTTTTCTATAATATCTCTATTTGGATTTACCGTTACAATTTGTCCGTTAATTAATAATAATTCATTCATATTTAATCCTCTTCTATTTATATATTTCATTTAAAATATTAAAATATCCATTAAGAGCTTTATCCAGTTGCTCCACTTCTATATATTCATCATCTGTATGTGCAATATTTTCATGAGAAGGACCAAAACCAATTGTCATTATTCCCTTTTCTCCAGCATAATGACTACCATTAGTACAAAAAGAATAATTTGTAATCTCTGGATCTAGTCCACTATTTAATAAACCATTATAAGCCTTTCTTATTAACGGTTCATCCTTATCATATATCCAACCTGGGAAAAATCGACTACTAGCTATTTTCTCTCCTGTATAACAAATCTTTTCTTCCTCAGCTATAGAAACCTTTACTTCAACACCTTTTTCTTCCTTAAACTTATTAATGACCTCTCTTATTGGGTCTAGTACAGAATCGACAGTTTCCCCTACTAATAATCTTCTATCATAAGTTGCTCTACAATAATCTGGAATAACCGATGAACCAGGATATGGTTTAGAAATAATATCTGTAAGAACCAATATTCCTTCCCCTAATTTTTCTTGGTAAGGTGGTTTAATATTTTCTATTCTTTGTATAAGTTCAGACATTAATAAAACAGCATTTATACCTTTTTCTGGATTGGCAGAATGGGCAGAAGTACCATATGTTTCTACTACTATTTCAGCTCTACCCCTTTGGCCTATTTTAAGATTTAATTCGGAAGCTTCCCCGATTATTACAAAATCCGGATTAGTTATATCGCTAACAGATCTTGGAGCTACACCTTCAAATATTTCTTCAAATACGGATCCGGAAACATAAATTTTCCCTGAAAAATCTTTCTTACTTTCTTCCGCAAACTTTGCTACTGCTACAGCCATTGAACTTAAAGCCCCCTTCATGTCAGAAGCACCTCGGCCATAAATTTTACCATTATCCTCTACTGCTCCAAAGGGAGGATAGGTCCATTTTTTTTCGTCTACTTCAACAGTATCAATATGTCCATCAAATAAAGTAATAAGGTTATTTCCATCACTTCTCTTTCCATGGATTCCACCAATACAAGAACCATACTTATCTACTATTATTTCATCAAATCCACAATCTTTATAAAACTGTTTTAAAACTTCAACAGCATCTTTTTCCCTTCCTGAATACGATTGCTTAGAAATTAAATCCTTAGTTAAATCTATGTTTTTTTTAGACCAATTCAAAATAATATCCTCCTTTGTAATATGTAATATATTGCATATATCTTTGGTTATAGTATATATTATTAGAATATGAACGTCAATTTATCAACTATTTTATTTCTAATATAACGCTCCTACCTAAATGTATGATAAAATATAGAAAATATACTAAGATTAATAATAATTTATCATTTTATATAGAAAAGAGGAAATATCATGCCATTACCTAAGCAAGAAAATAAAGTACATAAAAAAAGTACAAAAGAAATAGTATATAATGAACTTTTGGATTTAATTATAAAAGGAACTCTCAAGCCTGGAGAAAAACTTAATGAAACAGAATTAACAGAATATTTTGGAGTAAGTAGAACTCCTATTAGAGAGGCCATACAACTTTTAAAGGAAGTTAAGCTAGTTAAAATAATTCCAGGACAATCTACAATTGTTGAAGCTATTAATTTAAAGGATATGGATGATTGTTATTTAGTACTTACTAATTTACAGGTATTTGCTATAGAATCAGCCTTTCCTAATATAAGAGAAGAAGATATAGAATATTTAAATATCCTATTAGATAATTTTAATATAGCTTCTAAAAAAGAATCCTTACAAGAAGTAGTAAAATTAGACAATGATTTTCATGATTATTTAGTAGAATTATCTAATAACTCTTACTTAATAGATATAATAAACATGTTGCAACTACACGTTACTAGATTAAAATATCTATATTTTGATGATGAGGATATGAGGAGATTTTCCATTGATGAACATAGAAAGATTCTAGATTTATTGGAAAAAAATAATATAGAGAAAACTAAGGACATGATGTACAAACATTGGGAAAGGGTTCGTAAAACAAGTCTTAAAATTGCTGATAGTAAATTAAATTCAAAAAATAATAAAGAAGATAAAAAATAATTTATAAAAACACTAACTTAGTAATTAATAGTTTTCTAAGTAAATAAAAGAGTTTATACAGGCTACAAACAGTATTAAATGAATTTATTATCCATTATTAGCCCTATAATAATTTTATTCAAATATTATAAGTATTATAAAAATAAAAACACCTTACAGAATTGATTAAGTCAATACTATAAGGTGTTTTTACTGGCGTACCATAGAGGATTCGAACCCCTGACCTTCTGGTCCGTAGGCAAGTTGTTTATATGTATTTAACTGGATTACAACGTTGTTTTGTCGCCTACTTGTCGTCTACGTACTCGTTTTTAATGATATATATTAAAGCTATATCAAAACTTTCCATCAATTATATATAAGCGTGGATTTTATTCTACGTCTTTTTTGTGTAAAAAGATTTAACTAATACTTGACTTTATATACCGTATGCGGTATAGTGTGTTTAAGCTCAAAGAAGAAAGGAGTTGAAAAGATGAATGGGTATATAAAAATAGTAGCCGACCTAATACAATCAATACTGGGGCTAGCCACCGCAATAATCTTGTACAAGACAGCTACTACAAATAATAAAAAGGGAGATTAGCTCCCTTCCCCTTAAAGGGGTATTCTATTAATTAAATTATAACTCATTCAAAAATCATATGCAAACTATACAAGTTATAACACTCATAGTTAGTTTAATAGCATTAGTGATTGCTATACTTGCATTAATTAAGTCAATTAAAAAATAGGAGGAGCTTATGGATAAAAAAACTTCTGATGCTCAATTAAAAGCTACTAGAAATTGGGAAAAGAGGAATAAAGAAAAAGCGAAGATAGGAAGCTATAGAAGAACAGCAAGATTATTTATAAAAACTTATGCAACTCTTGAAGACATTGAAGAATTGAAAGGTTTAATTGACGAAAGGATAAAGGTGATACAGGAGGATAAATAAATCCTCCTATTTTATTGCATGAAAAGGAAGGTGGTTAGTCTTCCTTAGAATGATTTTAATCGAATAACGTAGTAAGTTTTTTAATGTAAAAATATTTATTTCAGTTCTTTTAAAAGCTGCATTAAATACTTTTCTTCAAAATAATTTAATTCTTCAGAATCTAATTTTCTTTCACCAAATACAACAAATCCATTGTCTTCATAAAATTGGATTAATTTTTCTTTATCCTCACATTCTAAATAAACGAACTTACCACTACTAGCTATTTGAATTTCTCTAACTTTATCGCATGCTAATTTTAATAATTCATCTCCGGTTATCAACTTGTCATAACCTTTATCATAGTTTTTTCCAAGTTGTGCAATTAATCCAAACGATGCTGTATAAGATTTAGAAACATCATTATAAGTTGCATGATATCTTATCTTCTTTGCCAATGTGTTAGAGATTTTTTTCTTTAGCACATCTATTGGTTTAGTTGCTATAGTATAATAGCCTGCTAATACTTTTTCTTTTTTATAAGATATAAATACCAAGTACGTTGAAGAAAATCGTCTCTTAGCAAATTCGATAGCCTTTTCATGTAAAAACATTTCGACATCCTTATTATGTGGACAATAATAAGAAGAGAGGATATCTTTCGTATAATCCTCTCCTGCTTCTTCAATTAAGTCTCTTAATCCAATCTGAAAAATAGGCACTATTCAATACCTAAAACCTTTTTTATCTCATTTTTTCTAACATTCATCACATTTTGTTTTATAACTACTTCTTTTTCTTTTTTTCCTGCTGCATTTTCTAAAGCATTTATAAATCTACTTGCATCTTTTTCCTTTTTTATTACAACTGTTTTTAATATACTTTTAGTAGCCATAATTTTACCCCCTTCGTCCAGCCTGTAATTAGCGTCATCACTAAAACTACAAGAGGAAAACAATTCCACATAATAAATTACACAGACTTATTGCACATCTTGTGTATACATTATATAAACTTTTTTCCGTAAAAGCAACACCTACAGTGATAGTTTTACGTATATTTACACTAATTTTGTACCATAAACCGAACAAATAGACATTTATCTCACTTTGTAGTTTGTTACGATTTATTTATATATTATTCCCTTTTTTGTAAAATCTTAAACTATCTTTGAGTATTTTAAAATATCTTTAAAGCTACTTAAAGTGATTTTCTACAACATATACGAATTATAATAGAAAATATAGTATTTTTATACACTAAATGTAATTTCTTATTGTTTTTAGTTTCTAATTTTGTACCCCCCCAATTATAGTCTATTTTAAGCCATTACCTCCAAAATCGCCATATAATCGCCTATAAACAGAAAGAGGTACTAAACTATGGCTTGATTTAGCCATAAACAAGATTTAATGTCTGGAAATCATAACTGCCGGCTAAGCCGGCAGTATGTTCTGCTCCTATAAGGAGCTTTTACCAGCTGCACTTGTAAGTGCTTGAATTATCCGACTCTTGCTCTCTTTTTCAGCTAATGCTAAAGCATTTATTTTTTGCTTTTATTTACTGACTCACCCGTAAACGGGTCCATATACTCCTTTAAACTAATTTGATCTGTTAATTTATCTTCTTGAATTTGATTACGTATATATTTGGCTATCTTTTTCTCGTTCTTTCCTACAGTATCTACGTAGTATCCTCTACACAAAAATGTCTATTTCCATATTTGTATTTTAAATTTGTATGGCAAGAAAATATAATTCAACTACACTTACCTTTTAATCATCCCACGATTTATGAAATTCTATATTCAGGTTCGATTTTACTTGACATATGCATAAGGTCTATACATAGTTAAGCTTAAATTAATTCTACTCTTTTTTTATACAAATCTCTAAATATTGTTCCCATGCCTTTTACTAGTTTGCCATAAACTACCTGTCTTCTAAACTGGGTGTTAAATAATACATGATCTTTGTATTCTCTTTTATTTATTCTTACAGATTATCCCCCTGCAGTCTCAATTTTGGTCAAATAACCTAACTAGTTTATAAGACTAAGATTATCATCTTGCTTTTATCTAAAGTTTTTTGTCTCTCCTTCATTGCAAAAAATATTATTCAAGCTGAATTATACAGTAAAAACCCATCTAAATCTATTAGATTTAGATGGGTTTTTATATACTCATGGCAGGGACAACCCGTATGGGTATAAAAGTGATGTTAATGTTATAATAGAAGGTAATGTATTGATATTTAACTTGTAGGAGGAAAATGTGGAAGAATTACTTTTAAAAGATATTAATAACCGCTTTATAATAATAGATAGAAATGACTTAAATTTAGTTTGTGAATTATTACAAAGTGATGCCCTGCTATTCTATGATGATGTCTTAAGAGTATTTGATCATAGAGAAAATTATATAACTGACTTAATTCTTGTCTAACAACAACAAAATAAATATGAAAATAGACTTAGAGTATCTATTTTCATATTTATTAATTTGATTAATAGGCTGTACATTTATACATATTCGTCTATAATTCTATAATTTAGTTCATAATATTCCCTATCGAAATCAATATATTTAGCATTAATAATAAAAGCGTAGGTGTTGATAATAACAATAGAATTAATACTACTATTTTTTCAAAAGCATTTTTAATTTCCTTGTATTTTTGAAAAACAAAAAAGACACCATATAAATATATAACAAATAGGAATACTATAACTAATAATATTATTAGTTTTTTTATAAATGGTACTGTGTTAAATCTATCATTTATCATATTTAGACTTGTTATTATCGTTAGAGGGCCTATTTCAAATATTAGCATTATGCTATTCAATATAGACCTTTTTCCCGAATCATTTATAAAAAAACTCAATAATAAAGTAATAATAAAAAATATAGTTAGTGCTATAATCACCCAAAAATCTAATTTGTTTAAATAATAAAATATTATTTCAAACATATATACCTCCATTAATATATTAAATAAGTTAATTTGTATATGTTAAAGTCGCAGTCGCTGATATTCTAAAATGCCAATAATTTAAATTCACCGTTTTCATTTCAGCCCAACTTGAAACATTAGCTCCGTAATAACTACCTGATTTGTACAATCTGGTTATTGTAACCCAATGGTTATTAAAATTATCCCCTTGATCGCTTTCAAAACCACCAATTGCACCTAATGTTAGCATTGATACTGGTGTATTGCTATTTAGCCCATTCTTTATAAAATTTACTTTATCAGTAAGTGAATTACCTTGCGTTATATAATATGATCGTAGATTTACACCCCTAGACTTTCCAAATGCCTCTAACCTTTCCCAGTAATTTTTAGCACTTGGTATTCCAAAAACAGATGGACTCATATAATCATATACTTCTCTCATATGAGAAGTATATCTTTTTATATCATATGCAGCATATTGATACAAAGCGCTGTATTTTGAAATACCAGTGCTATCTAAGTATGCCGCAACGTTTGCTGCCGCAGTTACTCCACACGATTTATTAGCCATCGATATAGAGATTGCCTTATTTCCAATAACATTTTTATAAGCTAACCAAGCTTGATCTCCACCATACAAAGGACCATTATTATTTAAATCATACACTGGTAAAAATGAACCTTTGGTCCATTTTTTTAACGATGCAATAGTACTTGTCGAATTTAATGTCGGTTTCGATATTTCCTCATTCTCTTTTTTATCTATGTTGTACTTAGAAATCTCATCATCTTCAACTACAAATGGCTTGGATAGTTCATCCCCTTCTTCATTTGTAATTTTTCTAAGCGTTTCATAATCTTTATGTCCAATATCTTCCTCAAAGATATTTTCTGGATTAACAAATTCTTGAATTGTATCATCTATTACATTTATTCTTACAATTTCCCTATCCTGTTTAAGATAGAACAAATCCATAAATTCATAATATATTTTTTCATCTTCTAAATAATAAGAATACAGCAAGTTCGATAACTTATAGGAGTCTTCTCCTATTGAGCTAGTTAGTTCCATTATGTTTTCATCATTTATTGAATGTATAGTGTATCCACTATTTTTTATATTTCCATCTTTACTCTTCAATATTGTTAAAATCCCCAGCTCTGTTTCATCAAAGTTATATAACTTGAATGATTTTTCTAAAATAAATTCCCTATCTAAAGATATGTATACATTTTCTTCAACTATACTTTCTATTTCTTCCATGCTTGAAGTTAAGTTAGAGGAAATACTTAGTTCTAATCTATTTTCTTTCTCTATAATTTCTGCTTCTAAGCCTTCCATATTTATCTCTTCTGCATGTGAAATATTATCTACACTAACTAACATTACCATTATAATAAATAATACACTTATAAATTTCTTCATAATATAACCTCCTATTCACTCCCTAAATGTGAAACTACATTTTCTTAAATGATTTTCTAATATCAACAGTAATAAATTAACTATAGATAACGTTTTTTATCGGTTGGAACCTCTTCCTATAAATTTATACAAAAATATAATTTTATATTATATTACCCTTTTTAATAACATTCAAACTTTTCCAATTTAGCATTTTCT
The DNA here is from genome assembly GCF_049276255.1 of Miniphocaeibacter sp. Taxonomy (NCBI): domain Bacteria; kingdom Bacillati; phylum Bacillota; class Tissierellia; order Tissierellales; family Peptoniphilaceae; genus Miniphocaeibacter; species Miniphocaeibacter sp. Next base: position 6,432 of record NZ_JBASWB010000074.1, on the reverse strand, counting down.
ATGTAAAGTATTATTGCCAATCAAATAGATAATCCTACGGTGTTCTAGAAAACCTTTGTAGACAATATATAATAATTAAACATCTTAATAAGTACATAATAATGATAAATATCAAACACTAAAATAATACGATAAATAAATCCTCCTATTTTGTTGCATGAAAAAAGGAAGGTGGTTAGTCTTCCTTTAAGAATTTTTTATTTACATTTTATGAATATCTAAGAAATCTTATCCTATATATTCATTAATCATTGTACTAGCTTTTTCTCCTATTATCCTTATTTCATTGTTGAAATTTTCCTTTTCTTTTTCAATTTTTAAAACTTTACTAACAAATTCATTTTGTTTTTCTATATTTGGTATCGGAATACTGAGTTGTGAAATTTTAGCTTTAGATATTTCTGGATATGTCATACCCGAAGCTAATTCTTTTATATTTTCTGACTCATGTTTTAAAATATAATATAAGTATTCATAATTTAAAACATTTGGATTGCAAATGAAGTTTTTATAACCTTGGTTTGTAGCGGTCTCAACCTTTGCTATTGATATATCACCGATGGTAGCTCTACTAGATAGTAAAACAGTATTTATTGGTAAAATTTTGGCATTACTATTTTTAACACCTTCTTTTGTTATTTTCCTCTTTGTGGAGTATAAATATTTATCTTTAGTATCAACTAATGTTGCCCAATTAATGTCACCATCCCAATAATCAGAACGTTTAGTGCTCGGGGTGCCACCGTTTTTTATAATGCATAAATTCGCTAATATTTCTCTCTCCTTGGTATTTTTATAAATGGCTATAATTTCCGATTCAATTTCTTTATCCAAATTTTCACATTTTATTCTTAGATTTGTCTTAATATCATCTATTTCTTTTAATTTTTTTATAATTTCCTCTTGAAATGTCAAAGTAGGAACCGGTATTGAAATATCTTTTATTTTTTCTGCATTTAAGTTTGATTGTGTAACAGCTATCGACTTTTCATGCACTTGGTCCCAGTACAATTTACTTTTTGTCAAATAGAACAAATAATCAGGTAATAATCTATGGTCTGTTATCCTCAGTCTTATTAAATATGAAGCAAATATCATATTTTCATACTTTTTATCTTTATAAATAGTTGATTTACCTACTGAACCACTACGCGCTATCAAAATATCATCGTTCTCCAAAAGATACTTTTCTTTATCTTCTTTGGATACATTTACATATTTACTGTCATTATCTAATTTTATTGATCCATCTTCATTTATATCCGTAATCCTTAAATACCTATAATCTCCAGTATTTTCCGCTTTAGCAGTATACCCATATAATGTTGAAACAAAATCTCCTATTTTGAAAATCGGCCAATTACTTTTTATTTTTTGCTTTTTTTTAATATTAATATCGTTTGTGAATATAGGAGAACTAAATGTTAAAAGATTGCTTAGGTATTCATATGAAATATTTCCAGACATTTGCTCAGCTATTTTAATATTCTTATCAAGAAAATTTGAATAAATATAAGTATTAGCTTTATTCTCATTTATTATATTCTCAACATCATACAATTTGGTACTTTCATCTATGGCTAATCCTCTTTTTATCGAATGAATTCCCTCCATGCCCCTCTTGCTAGAAAATTCATATCCCAAAAATTCTTTTTCTTTATCTTTTATTCCCGTTTTCACAATTACGATTTTTTGTACATACGTCAAAATATAATGATAAATTTTTTCTGATTCCATTTTTAAAATATTTTTTATCAAATTATCTTTATAATTTTTTTCATAGCTTTGATATATTTTATTATTTTTAACCGACTCTTCTGTTATGCCATCTAGCATATGGATATAGTCATCTATTGATATTTCCCAAACTTCATTTACATATTTATTAATAGGATTTTCAATCCCGTTAATAGTAATGTCCTTATGCGTAGTAAAGAACTTTTTTACATTTTCTTTAATGTTGTTATTTATAAAGCTTTCTTTTTTTCTTAAAAATAAAATTACAGTACTTATGTCAGTAGCCATAAATGTATTTTTCCCTAATTCAACAATACCTAAAATATCAAAATTATCAAATATAATCTTTCTAGTTTTTTCGTAGATTCCATTTTTAGATAAGATAGTACTGGGTAAAATTATTCCTGCATATCCCCCTACTTTTAATAATTGCTTCATCCTTTCTATGAATAGACACTCAATTTCAGAACTATTATCGGTTATTTCATCAAACAACTCAAAACTATCTGATCCATCTTTTATAGTTGATTTAAAAGCATTAACCGAATAGGGAGGATTAGCAATTAAAATATCAAATTCTTCGTTATCTTTAATAATCTTTTCTGAATGAAGTTTACCTATGTAATCTTTTGACTTATAGAAGTTGTCAAGTCCATTAGCTCTTATTATATTCGCTTCACCATCACCATTTAAAAAAGAAGCTACCTTGGCTGTTTTTACTAGTCTATAATCTGCATCTATACCATAAACATTTTGCTTTGCCCAAGAAAATGGATCTTCAATAAAACTACTTATCTTTTTCTTTATTGTGGAACCAACTTTGTAACTAGATATGTTATTATTTATTTCCGTAAGAATTCTTTGAACTTCATCCATGTACTCAGTTAGAAAGTGCCCACTCCCTGCTGCATAATCAATCACATATGGAAGAAAATCTATATCATTATTTTTTATTTTATTTTCAATTAATTCCTTAATAGGTAAGCTTTTTATTATAAATTTAGCTACAGGCACAGGAGTGAAAAATTGACCAGATTCTTGTTTTATACTAGTATTTAATAACAGTTCAAAAAAATTGCCAAGGAATTGTTGTTTATGATTATATTTAAACTTATAATTTTGCAATAATTCTACAACTTCTCTAACTACTATAGCATTTTCATTAAATGATTGATCATCATATACCTCTTTAAATGCAAATGCAGGATTCTTTTTTAGCCTTAGATCCTCGTATATTTTTCTCAACAAATCACTATTCTGATTATTTTCACTTAATAGCCTGTTTATTTCCACATCATCATAGTCAGAAACTTTTATGTTTAAAAATTTATCCATTCCTTCTTTATATAGATTATTCAGTCTCATCTGTAAGGACTTATCGTCATCTTCTTCTAATATTTGAAATTGTAATTCTTCATTTTCATCTCTATCTTCATCTATTATTTTACAAATAAACATATTTAATATTTTATTAAATGCATTCGGTTTGTCAGATACTATATTATGCCTTAAGATTTCTGCAAATTGATTAAAAATAATTCCACTATCTTGCGCTGTTAAATCCTTCAATTTTTTCAAGGTTAAACTTTTAGTTTTAATATTATACACAGTACTATCTTCTTCAAAAATTCCACTGTCAAAAAAGTTTTTATTCCAATGTGTATGTATCTCTTCCATATTAGCTAAATTTTTCCAATTATCATTAATTTTAATAATAGAATTTTCATATTGTATATTATTAGATTCGACCTTCGACGTATATATACATAAAAACTCTGTATTTCTATCTTGTGCATAATAACTTAATATTTGTCCGCCGTTTTTTATAGTATTTTGTTTTTCTTTACTATATTCTTTTCCCCAAGTCTTACACTCTATCATTAAATACGCTTTAGATTCTTTAAAAACAAGAATGTCTAACTTCCCTTTTAATTTTCTTCCTAAAGGCCATACATATTCCAAATATATATCTTTTGGATTATATCCCTTTTCTATCAATCTATTAATACATTCCAATACTACAAAATTTTCAGAATTAGAAAAATTACTAGTCGTTTTATCTCCTAGTTTTATTTGTTCATCTTCTATTTTTGATTCATCTTGGTATTTTATTTTTTTGTTCTCAAAATCTACTTCTATTGTATAATCAAATTTATTATAAGTTTTATAATATATCCCTAAGCTTCCGTCTTTAGGCGAAAAGTTCATTAGTTTTAATAGTTTTTTTAAATCATCCACAATTCAACCCTCTATTTCTATTTAAATAATTTAAGGGAGAAAATGTATATATTTCTCCCTTGTTTTTTTATTTCACGTTTATTTTATTTTGTCAAACTCGTTTGGCTAATAGCCCAATTATAATCATAAAGATATCATTTGTCAATATATGAGTTCCCTGACAAAAAGTAGATCAAATAAAATAAAAAACACTTTATTTTTCCTGATTTTATCTAATCCTCACTCATAAATCTCTATATAGCCATTTCCTTCAAAATCGCCGTACAATCGCCTTTAACAACAAAGAGGTACTAAACTATGGCTTGATTTGGTAGTTAATGACTTTTTATCGCTTAAATAAATTATTAAAACAAAAAGCACCTCGCAAAAAATGCAAAGTGCTATAACTTTTTCTATCTCAAGTTATCAAGGTAATTTATACAATGTTATGTTAATTTAAACCTAATTCTTTCTTTAAAGCGCCAACCAAAACGCTAGAAAAATTAATCTTTTTTTGTGTTGCTAATATATCTAACCAAGTAGGTATAGTTAACGTTTTTTTCTTATAAACTGTTTCAACCCTAGATCTTTGATATGGCATCCATATATTAATATAGATTATACTTTGTCCTTCTTCAAGTTTAACATTCACATCTTCTGTTACAAACTCTTCTCCATTATTTTCTAGGTCTACAATATACATTCCTAAACTTTCTTGCGCAACCTCAATAGCATCATCAAGACTTTCTCCGTATACTTCGTTCATGTCTATGCCAGGAAAATAAATATAATATAATTCATCTTCTATTGTTAATACGGCTTTTATATTGATGTTTTCCATTCCTTTCTCCTCCTTGTCAATTAGAGAGTTCAAAGCTGATTTAATTTAAACCAGCTTGTTTTAAAATGCTCTTGATTGTTCTTTTCGGTAAATCCTTTTTAGGATGAGGAACAGTTACTTTTCCCGTTTTAAAGGGATGTTTAAATTGATGATGGCTACCAACCACGTTAACTAATTCCCAACCATCGTCCATCAACATTTTAATAACTCTTTTGCTTTCGTTGCTCAATATTAGTTCCTCCTGTGTACGTACACAACAATGACAAAAGAAAACTAAATAAAGAAACTAAATACTAAAGAAACTAACTAATGACAATTACTATTATAACACGTATTGAATCCGTGTCAAGCATTTGAACATAAAATAATAGGCGAAAATTAACCCGCCTTGTCTACTTTATTAATACTCATACCTGCCTTGAGTGGCTTTACAACATTACTTTTACTCTCCCTTAAAGTATTCTCGATAACATTGGTTAAATAAACATCTGCATTGCCCCTTATATCGTTTAATATATCCAATGTATCTTTATCGAGCTGTCCTTGTAGGAGATGTTAACACTCACTAAGTTCCATATAGATGAGGAAAACGGCATATTTAGACACGGTATCAAGACTGATGCAGGGAAAGACAGAGTACTCCCTATTCATCCACGTATTATGCCCTTTTTTAAAGAAAGAATGAAATCTAAAAGCGAATATATATTTCCATTCCCTAAACAAATAAGAAAAATGAGTGTAGACTATTATAGAAAATATATTTACTATAAATTACTAGAAGAATTAGGAATACAAAAATTAAGTCCTCACCAGTGCAGGCATACTTTTTCCAGTTTGCTAAATAGAAATGTATCTAATAAAGAATACATATCTAGATTAATGGGACATACAGATTATTCCTTAACCGCTAATGTGTACACCCATACAGAAATCGAAGAATTAAAAAAAGCTATAAAAAGTATTGAATAATTTGTCGTCTACCTGTCGTCTACCGTGAAATATTTACTCATATTTAAGTGAATTATTGAAAATATGGCAAAAACAAAAACACCTTGTAAAGCTGATTAAATCAATGCTTTAAGGTGTTTTTTGTTGGCGTACCATAGAGGATTCGAACCCCTGACCTTCTGGTCCGTAGCCAGACGCTCTATCCAGCTGAGCTAATGGTACATATAAGTAAAACACAGAAATATACTCTGTGTTTTATTGTTGGAGCGGAAGACGAGATTCGAACTCGCGACCCTCGCCTTGGCAAGGCGATGCTCTACCACTGAGCCACTTCCGCATATAATTCTATTTTTAAATTTCTAATAAAAATTGGTGGAGGAGAGCGGATTCGAACCACTGAAAGCGTAGCTAACGGATTTACAGTCCGTCCCCTTTAGCCAACTCGGGAACTCCTCCAAATAAAAAATGGAGCTGATGAGAGGACTTGAACCCCCAACCTACTGATTACAAGTCAGTTGCTCTACCAATTGAGCTACATCAGCAAATGGCGACCTGGATCGGGCTCGAACCGACGACCTCCAGCGTGACAGGCTGGCATTCTAACCAACTGAACTACCAGGCCATATATGGTGGGCGGTACAGGGCTCGAACCTGTGACCCCCTGCTTGTAAGGCAGATGCTCTCCCAGC
>NZ_JBASWB010000073.1:0-91402 GCF_049276255.1 Miniphocaeibacter sp. | reverse complement strand
AACCCATTGAGCATAAAGAGTTGTATCTTCTGTTATTATGAAAGTATCTTCTACTGTATCATTTCCCAATGGATCCTTAGCCCAACCATCAAATATATAATCATTTCTTACTAAATTACCTATGTTTCCCTTTACTGTAACAAGACTTCCATGACCATAATCGATGTTATCAGTAGGAACTTCTCCTGATGTAGCTCCATTACCATCATAGGTAACTTTATATACATCCATGCCCTTTTCCCATTGGGCATATAAAGTAGTATTTTTACTTATAGGTGTTTCAAAATCAAATTCATTAACACCTTCTTTATCTGTTGACCAATATGTAAATTTATAACCTTCTCTTTCAGGGTTTTCAATTTTATTTAATTTACTACCATATTCAACTTCTTGACTATCTAAAATCTTACCAAAACTATTATTAAACTCAACCTTATATTTTTCTAAAACTCTACAATATGTATCAGGTTTATTTCCATCATATTTTTTTATGAATTCCTCTGTTGATGGATATAAAAATTCTTTTTCCAATCCTTTCCAACTATCAGTGTAAGGATTTATTCCTTTTTCTAACCCTGTATTACCTTTAAATCTAAAGGTTGTTCCTAGTACTAATTTATTTAAATAAGGAGTATTCAGAAAAATATTATTGAGGTCTTTAACTTTACCTGTATTAAAATTAGATAAGTCTATTTCTTCAAAATTAGAATCAGCAAACATATAGCTCATATTAGTAACATTATTAGTATGAAGATTTGATACATCTAGCTTTTCAATATTCTTTATATTGGAAAACATATAAGAAGTATCCTTTAAATATCCAGTTTTCCACCTAGAAATATCTATTTCCTTAACCTTAACTCCATCAAATAAATGAGACATATTAGTGGTTTCTTTTACATCTAAATTTTTTAAATTGTTTATTTCTTTTAAGTTTTCAAAACCACTAAATAAATATGACATATCTATCGGAGCTTTTGATTTAGCTGAAAAATTTATAATTCTAATATCATCTTTATTTAAATCACCATTATTCCAAGGCGCTTCTTCAACAGTTGAAAGAGCTCCTAAATAAAAAACGATTTCTCCATTATCATAATATTCCCATTTAGAATTTTTCCATTTTCCTTCTTTAAGAATTTTCCTAGAATTTTCATTAAGCCCATTAGCATTTGCATATGTAAAATTTAAAAATATAGAACATATTAAAATAGATACAAGAACAAATGCCTTTCTCTTCATTTTCTATCACCTCTGTACTTACTCATATTGTTTTAAGTATAGAATATACTACAATTTTTTTCAAAGATATATTTAATTGATAATATACCAATGCATAGATATTATGTTAAGAACTTATGTTGTTTATATGTTCTTATTATTTCAAAGTTATACAATATCCAACTTATAAATCAAAAATTTATAATATTGAATTTATTTCATAGTTCTTTTTAAATTTTCATTTTTTTTAAATTCTAACTATATTTTACATAAAAACCCCCTTGTCCTACTATTTGACAAGGGGATTCAACAACTAATTCCTTATTTTATTAATTAAACTTATTAACCCAAGTTTTAAAAGCTTGGGAAAATTTATTTAAATATTTTTCAGTTCTTTCAACAACCTGACCTTCATCATTAAAACAAGCCCCTGAATCTCCTAAATATATTTCTGGTTGTTGCATCATATATACATTTAAAAATGTCATACTTTGTCTTAAATGATGATTAGCTCCAAAACCTCCAATAGCACCTGTTGAAGTAGAAACTATAGCCCCTGGTTTACCATCCCAAACACTAGAACCATAAGGTCTAGATCCAACATCTAAAGCATTTTTTAATACAGCTGGTACAGATCGGTTATACTCTGGAGTTACAAATAAAAATGCATCCATTTCCTTTACTTCATCTCTAAACTTAGTCCATTCAGCAGGTACTTTTCCCTCTTGTTCCAAATCTTCGTCATAAAATTGCAAGTTTCTTATATTTATAAAAGATACTTCAAAATCATTTTCTAATTGTTTCGCAATTACTTTTGCAGTTTTCTTTGAATAAGATCCTTCTCTTAAACTTCCAACAAATATTCCTAATTTTTTCATTTTATCCTCCTATAGATTAATTATATATATACGTACATTAAATTTTTACCCAATAAATTCTATTAATAAAATTAAAAGTCGAAAATCTTTAAGATTTTCGACTTTATGGCACCCCCAACCGGACTCGAACCAGTGAATCTCCCTTAGGAGGGGAGTATTATATCCAGCTTAATTATGGGGGCATATTGATTTAAAAGTTTAAATACAATCTTGTATTTTCATAAATATCTGAAAACATTCTTTTCACTCTTGTACCAAACCCTGCTTTATTATAATCCTCTTTGACAATTAAATCAACATCATATACTTTACCATCATTTCCCCTAATTGACAATACTCCAACCTTATCCCCTGATTTTAAAGGTCCAGTTACCTCTATATTTATATCTCCTGTTATAGTCAGTCCTTCAGTTTTATCATATAAAATATCTCTAGTTTGCTTAGGATAAACTTCTACTACTCCTGAATCTATGCTATTAATTTTTAATTCTCTATAAACTTCATTTTCATCTACTACTTTACCATATACATAATTTCCATTTATATAGTTGAATATAATTTCAGCAATGTTTCTTCTATCATCATTGGAGTTAGCTCCCATTAAAATAGAAATAAATCTATGTTCTTTTAATGTTTCGTTGGAAATTGGTTTAAATGTAGAAACTAAACAATAGCCCGCTGCGTCTGTAGTTCCTGTTTTTAATCCATCTATCCCTGCAATTTCTCCTAGTAGTGGTATTGTACTTTGTTTACTTACTTGTAATTCAGGAATTTCTAAAACTTTTGTTGATGTAAGCTCTAAAATTTCAGGGTAGGTTTCTAAAACATACCTAGACAGTCTATAAACATCTCTTACTGTCATTGTGTTTTCTTCCTTTGTATTTGAATCTGGAAGTCCTGATGCGTTAACAAAATTAGCTTTTTCCAAGCCTATTTCTTTAGCTTTTTCATTCATGGACCTAGTAAATTCTTCTTCAGAGCCTCCAACGGTTTTTGCTAATGCATAGGCCGCATCATTGCCAGAAACAATTATTAAACCCTTTAACAATTGTTCTATTGTTACACTTTGATCTGTCGCTAGGGATAGTGAAGAGCCTCCAATAGCAGCAATATCTTCTGTTACCGTAATAGAATCGGTTAAATTTAAGCTTCCTTTTTCTATTGCTTCCTTTGTTAAAATATATGTCATAAGTTTTGTAATACTAGCAATAGATACTACCTCATCTTCATTATAAGATGAAATTATTGTATCACTATCAAATTCAGCAATTATGTAACCCTTAGTAGAATCTTCAAAACCTGGTATTGCTGCAAATGATATATTTGAAAAAATTAATACAAGTGTCAAAATAAAAGCAAATAGTTGTTTTTTCTTTTTCATATCCCACCTCATAGTTATTATACAATAAAGAAAATGTATATTAAACTTTGTTAGCATATTGTAATATTAGAAAAATATTTTTAAAATTATAATATACAAAATTTCCCTAACTTTATTATAATTGGTTTTTAAACAAATTAATAGGATAGACCTATAATCTACCCTATTAATTAAATACTATTTCTTTTCTATTTTTTCTACACCATTCATATAAGGTCTTAAAACTTCTGGAATTGTTATTGTACCATCAGCATTTTGACAGTTTTCAAGTATGGCAGCTAATGTTCTTCCTACTGCTAAACCTGAACCATTTAAAGTATGAGCAAATTTAACTTTTCCATTTTCATCCCTATATTTTATATTTGCTCTTCTTGCTTGGAAGTCCAAGAAGTTACTACATGAAGAAATTTCTACATATCTATTGTAGCTTGGCATCCAAACTTCTATATCGTAAGTTTTTGCAGAAGAAAATCCTAAATCCCCTGAAGATAATATTACTACTCTATAAGGTATATTTAATTTTTGTAGTACTTCTTCAGCATCATTTGTTAATTTTTCCAATTCATCAAAACTTGTTTCCTGATCTGTAAATTTAACTAACTCCACCTTATCAAATTGATGGTTTCTAATTAATCCCCTTGTATCTCTTCCTGCTGAACCTGCTTCTGCTCTAAAACAAGGTGAATAAGCAGTATAATGAATAGGCAATCTTGCTCCATCAATTATCTCATCCATAAATAAATTTGTAACTGGTACTTCTGCTGTTGGTGCTAAGAAAAGATCTTTTTGTGGAACATAGAACATATCCTCTTCAAATTTTGGTAATTGTCCTGTTCCAAACATGGCTCTTCTATTCATCATTACAGGAACCCAAACTTCTTCATATGTTTGATCTATCGTATGTAAATCAAGCATAAAGTTTATTATTGATCTTTCAAGTCTTGCTCCTAAACCTTTAAATACAGAAAATCTTGAACCTGAAATTTTAGTTCCTCTTTCAAAGTCCAATATATCTAAATCCACTCCTAAATCCCAATGGGCTTTAGGTTCAAAATCAAATTTAGTAGGTTCTCCCCATTTTCTGATTTCAACATTGTCTGAATCATCTTCTCCTTCTGGTACTTCATCAGCTGGAGTGTTAGGAATATTTGCTAAATAATTATATATTTCATCATCATATTTTCTTACTTCTTCATCTAATTCCTTAACTTTATTTGATAATTCCTTCATTTGAGCAAAAACTTCTGTAGTATCTTTTCCTTCTTTTTTCAATACTGGAACCTGTTTAGAGATTTTGTTTTGCTCAGCCTTCATTTCTTCAACTTGTTTAATGGTGTTTCTTCTTTTTTCATCAACTTCTAAAAGTTTATCTATCGGAAAATCCCCATGTCTTTTTTCTAAAGCTTTTAAAACTCCCTCTTTGTCTGCTCTTAATCTTCTAATATCTAACATAATTCCTCCTTGTATTTTAAATAGCCACGCCACTACTATAAAATATAGATTTAAGAAAATCTACTAGTTAATTATTCTTTTATTACAGGTATAATTTTATTATAAAATAAAAAAACTCATCCCTTAATAAAAGGGACGAGTAATACCCGCGTTGCCACCCTAATTACGATAAAATATCGTCACTTATAGGCCTTTAGCTCCAGGACGGATTCTATAATATTCAATATTTGCTTACACCAGCCGCAAACTCTCTATGCTTGAAAAATTATATACTACTTCCTTTCATCGCTAATATGAAATTATAAATAATTATACCATATACTTAGTTTATCAACAAGTTAAAGCCTAGTGAAAAGAAAGTTATATTCTAGTTATATATAATTTTTACAAGATTTTTTTTCCTTAGTTCACTTAAGTAATAATTAGGCTTATATTTTATTCTTATACTAAAACTATTAATCCATAAGTTGTCGAAATATTTACTATACTATTATAGGTCAAAATTTTTCTTTATAAATTCTATATCCTGAACTACGCCATTAAAATCTTCAGAAACAACCTCACCGTATTCTATAACTATATCAGCTTCTGGGGTATACTTTTTATATAGTTTCTTAAAGTTATTAAAGTCCAAAGTTCCATTTAAAATTCTGTCGTGATTATCATCAAACCCATTATTATTATGAACATGATAAGCTTTTATTTTATTTTGTAATGTTTTTATTATATTTTCTAAATCCCAACCATTAGCATTTATGTGCCCTATATCTATTAGAATATAATTTTCTATTTTTAAGCATTCTTCTATAAACTCTTTTTCTGTAAATAGATTATTTCCTATAGAATTAACTCCTGCATTCTCAACATATATTGAGATGTTGTATTCCTTGCTAATTTCATTTAATTCTAATAAATTAAGTCTTGAATTATAAATCATCTCTTCTTTTACATCTGCATTTACTACTTTATTGTTATGATGAAATACAAAATACTTTCCCCTTAATATTTTTCCTAACTTAAAGACCTCTATACAATCATTAATTGCCTTCTTATATTCTAAACTGCCTTTAGGTGCACTATGCTCTATATTATAATATGGTCCATGAAAACTTATTGCATATTTTTTTAATTCATCAATAGATTCTGTTATTTCTTCTATAATTTTTCCTTCTTTTAAAATTGGAAATATCTCTATGCCTATTTGAAATTCATTATCTACCATTTTAAAAAGTTTAAATATATTTAAAAAAGAGGTTTTAGCATAAATATTAGTGCTTATATAAATTGTCATAATTTTCCACTTCCTTTGGATAACCTATGTTGTTTTCAGTATTTTCATTAAAAAAATGTAATTTATAGTCATTAAAGGAAATACTAACTTTATTTCCTATTTCCCAATTTTTATAATCATCTAAAACTATCCACTCATCACCATCTACATCAACTACTATGGCATAGTTGGGACCAAGATTTTCTATAAATTTAATAACTCCAAAAATTGAATTATCTACTTTTTCTTTTGAAATTTTTAAATGTTCCGGACGAGTTCCTACGATTAAATTAGAATTATTGTTTTTCTTTAATACCTCTTCCCAAACATCATTAATTAATATACTTTGTTTTTTAATAATTACCCTGTTCTTCTCCAATTTTATTTTTTTCAAATTCATTTTAGGATTTCCAATAAATGAAGCAGTAAATATATTACTAGGATAATTATATACTTTTTCCGGAGTATCTATCATTTGGATTTTACCCTCATTTAATAAAGCTATTCTATGACCTATTGTCATAGCTTCTACTTGATCATGAGTAACATAAACAAATGTATGTTTATACATTTCGTGTATTTTAATTAGTTGTTTTCTAGCGTTATGACGTAATGTTACATCTAAATTAGACAATGGCTCATCTAATAAAAAGTAATTTGATCTTTTTACTACTGAACGAGCTAAAGCAACTCTTTGCCTTTGTCCTCCTGAAAGTTCTTTAGGTAACCTATCTTTATATTTTTTTAAATCTAACATATCTAACACTTTTTCTAATCGTCGATTTACCTCTTCCTTGTCTATTTTACTGGCTTTTAGTCCAAAGGTAATATTTTCTGAAACAGTCATATTTGGATAAAGTGCATAATTCTGAAAAACCATAGCAATATTTCTATGTCCACTTTGCATATTAGTAGCATTTTTCCCATTTAAATACAATTCTCCTGAAGATATTGTTTCTAAACCTGCTATCATACGCAATATTGTTGATTTCCCACATCCAGAAGGTCCTAATAATACCAGTCTTTCGCCTTCTTTTATTTCTAAATTCAAATTTTCTATAACTGGCGTGTCCTTATATGATTTATATACATTTTTTAACAATATTTCTTTCATTTTTACTCCTACTTAACTCCTGCTGATACAAAAGTTCCTATTATATATTTTTGAAATACTAGATACAATGCTAACGGTAATATCATTGCTATTACAGAAACAGCCATTGCAACTGAAAAATTAGTTCCGCCTTCTGAACTTATAAAATTCTGTAATGCTAGTGGTAATGTATAATTTTCTGTAGTTTTTAACACTAAAACAGGCCATACATATTCATTCCAGGCAGTTATAAAAAACCAAATTCCCGTTGAATAAACTGCATGTTTACTCAGTGGAAATACAATTCCCCTCATTATAGTTCTATCGTTTAAATTATCCAGTTTTGCAACTTCTATTAAGCTCTTTGGTATTGAACGCATTGTCTGTGTTAGTAAAAATATCCCCATTGCATCTGCTAATTGCGGCAGTATAATTCCCCATATTTTATCTATTAAGCCAAGCTTTGATATAATCAAATAATTTGGAATCATTGTTACGGTAAATGGAACAAACATTGTTCCTATGAATATAAAATAAAGTAATCTTTTCCCTTTAAAAGTACCATATACTATTGCATATGAGGCAAAAAAAGAAATAAATAGCTTTATTAATGTTATTGCTGTTGCAGCAATAAATGTATTAAATGTAATCTTAAAAATTGGTAAAGATTCAAATAAATACTTATAATTTTCCAAGGTTATTTTTTTAGGAATAATATCTAAAATAGTATGGTAGGCATCTTTAAGGGGTTTAAAGGAATTACTTATTGAAAATATAATAGGATATAAAGATATTATAATTATTAGAATAAAAATAATATGCCAAACTATATTTTTCTTGTTTTTAGTTTTCATAATAAACTCCTTTTTCTACAAATTTAAATTCAAGAATAAGTAATACTGCAAATATTATCATAGTTATAACTGACAGTGCTGAAGAACTTCCTGTATTATACATTTCAAAGGCCTGCTGATAGGAACTATATATTAAGTTTGAACTTGCATTATCTGGACCTCCCTGAGTTATTACCTTAATAGGTGTAAATACATATTGAACTCCCTGAACTATTGTTATAATAAAAATATATACTCCCGTTGCACTACTCATTGGTAAAATAATCTTTAAAAAGATTTTTGTATTAGATAAATTATCTAATTTTGCCGCTTCTATTAATTCTCTTGAAATACCAGCAATTGATGCATATAAAACAATAAAATTATATCCAAACACCTTCCATGATGTTATTAAACTTATTACAACTATTACCCAGCCTTCCATTTTACTCCAAAACGGAATACTAAGTCCTACTTTACCTAAGATAATAGATAGTGGTCCTGATACAGGATTTAAAATCCATGTAAATAGTATAGAAGCCACTACTAATGAAATCACCGATGGAATAAATATTAAAGATTTATATATGTTCTTAAATTTACTTATAATCTGTTCCAAAACAAATGAAAGTATATATGGAACAACACAACAAAAAATAGTTAAAAGAACAATATATAAAAGAGAATTTAAAATTATTCTATAATTCTCCTTATTTTGAAAAATTGATATATAGTTTTCTAAGCCTACAAATTCTTTTTCTGGTGAAACCATATTCCATTTAAAAAAACTTAAATATACTGTATACAACAAAGGAATTACCATAAACAATATAAATACCAACAAAGACGGAGCAAGATAAATTATAGATTTAATATCATTTTTCTTAAAATTAAGTTTCTTATTTTTAATCAATATTAACAATCCTTTCATCACTTTATAGGAGTCGATAAAATCGACTCCTTATAATTAATCTAATAATTTATTTATTTCCTCTTGAGTTTTATCCATAGCCTCATCAACGTCTACTTTTCCAGTTAAAATTTGATCTCTCATATCCAATAGTTTTTGCTCTGCTTCTAAGCCGGAATTACCTGGAAAAGAAACCCAGGGAATAACTTTATCCATTTGTTCAATTGCCGGTTTCATCATAGTATTTTCTTCTAAAAACTTCTTTAAACCATCTTCTGATTCAGCTACATATTTACGAGGAGGTACATAGCCTGTTCCTATTGTCCATTTAGCCATATTTTCAACACTATATAAGTATTTAATAAACTCCCAAGAAGCAGCTTTCTTTTCATCATTAGTAGAAGTTATAGAAAGCATCGCTCCTCCTGCAGGTAAACGAGCTTCCTTACCTTCCCATGACGGAGATTCTATTGCTGTAATCTCAAAATCAGAGTTGCTTTGAATATTATTTCTTTGGGCTATAGTTGTATAAATCATTGCTACATCCCCTCTAATAAAGCTTTGAATTCCTTCTTCCCAACCTATATTTAAGGCAGTTTCATCTTCTAAAACCATATCCGCCCAAAGACTATAAGCTTCTTTACCTTCTTTTGATGCAAATGAAGCTTTCCCGTCTGTAATAAATTTAGCACCATTACTTTCTAAAACTGCCTGTGTTGCCCAATTGTCCATTGGTTCTTGAATATAAATTCCATATTTTCCGGTTTTTTCTTTAATGGTCTTAGAAATATTTTTTATTTCTTCCCAAGTAGTAGGACCATTTTCATCTAAACCCGCTTCTTTTAACAAATCCTTATTTAAATATAGCACTGGAGAACTTAAAGAATATGGTATTCCTACTTGTTTTCCATCTTTGTTCTTTGCTAAATCTAAAATATTTGGTAGAAAATTATCTGTTAGAAAAGATGAATTTTCCTTATCGAATTCTTCTATAATCTCCTGTGGTTCACTATATTCAAAATTTTCAGAAAAATAATCTAAAAAAGCCCATCCTACTTGAACAATATCCGGAGACATACCAGATGCAATGGAAGCTTGCATATTTTGCATTAATCCCTTATACATATCGGGATTATATTTTTCCACTACTTCAATTTCATCTTGAGATTTATTAAAACCCTCAACTAATTCTTTTACAGTTTTCCCTCCTTGAGTATCAGCATTTACATGCCAATATTCAATTTTAACCCTTTCAGATGATTTGCCCTCAGTGTCTTTTATATTAGCATCAGAAGAGCCACATGCTGTTAAGGAAACAATTCCTATATTTAAAACAGAAATTAATAATATAGATTTTTTTAAAATTTTTTTCATACTTTCCCCTTTCGATTATTATTTAATTAAATATTTAACTGTATTAATTCTAAATGAAGTCTGTAAAATTTATATAATGAAAATGTTAATTCTTTTAAATAAAAATTTAAAAAATTTTTTCAAATATTATATTCCTTATATTTTTTATAAATATATACTGGATTAATAAAGATAATGTTAAAACTAAATAAAAAAATTGTTTTCCCTTATTTTATTACAATAAAAAATTCTATTGAAATTAATCAATAGAATCTTTATTATTTTAAAATATACACTTAACATTAAAACATCTATCTTAATATAGAATTATTATAATTTATCATTTTAATTAGCTCTTTATAATTGTCATAAATAGAATCATTTTATTCCCCTTAGAAAATAGTTAGTATTTCTTTTGGAGTATTTACTATATAATCAGCCTTAGATTCTTTTAATTCCTCTAAGCTACCATAGCCATAGGTTACACCTATGGTTTTTAAATTAAATTTCCTTCCTCCTAAAATATCAAATTTAGTATCACCTATCATAAAAGATTTTTCCCTTTCGATTTTAATATTATCCAATATATATTGTAAAACCTCATTTTTATGGGATATTTTATGATCTAAGGTGGCCCCACCTATAAAATCAAAGTAATCTGTTAATCTATGTTGCTTTATTACTTCTCTTGCAAAAATTTCCGGTTTAGATGTAGCAAGTATTATTTTATTATCTTGTGCTTTTAAATTTTTAATTACATCGACTATTCCATCATATAATGTATTTTCATATACGCCTTGTTTTTTATAGTATTCCCTGTAAATATTAACTACTTCTATGGCCTTTTCCCTAGTAAATCCATAATTTTTCATATAGGAATCAAGTAAAGGAGGCCCTATAAAAGTATTTAATACATCTTCTCTGTTTTCATTTATTCCAACTTTATTTAAGGAATATCTTATTGAATTCTTTATTCCTTCTCCGGAATCTATTATTGTTCCATCTAAATCAAATAATAAAAATTGTCTTTTCATAATTACCTCTTTACTCTCTATTTTAATTACATTATATCAGTAATTATAAATATACAAAAACCCCCAAAATCCTTGTTGGATTTAGGGGTTTAGTCTATCTATTGGTTTTACTTAATTTCATTTCTAAATCTTGATAAAAATTCTTTGGTTCTTTCGTGTTTAGGATTTTCAAATAACTCTTTTGGAGTACCTTCTTCTGCTATAACTCCCTTATCCATAAAACATACCCTTGTAGAAACATCTCTAGCAAATTCCATTTCATGGGTAACTACAACCATTGTCATACCTTCTTCTGCTAAAGATTCCATAACATTTAAAACTTCTCCAACCATTTCAGGGTCTAAAGCCGATGTTGGCTCATCAAATAATAACACTTCAGGGTTCATAGACAAGGCTCTTGCTATTGCAACCCTTTGTTTTTGTCCCCCGGAAATTTGTGATGGCTTTGCATTTATATAGGCTGCCATACCAACTTTTTCCAAGTATTCCTTAGCTATTTTTTCAGCTTCTTGGCGGTCTCTTTTTAAAACCTTTACTTGACCTACAACACAATTATCTAAAATTGATAGATTATTAAAAAGATTAAACTGTTGAAAGACCATTCCTACCTTGGATCTATATTCATTTTCATTAAATTCTCCATCCATAATGGATTTACCATGAAATTTAATATCTCCTCCTGTTGGTTCTTCTAGTAGGTTAATACATCTTAACATTGTGGATTTTCCTGAACCGGATGAGCCTATTACAGATACTACTTCACCTTCTGAAATAGTCAAGTCTATATCTTTTAAAACTTCAACATCTCCAAAGCTTTTTTTCAAATGTACTATTTCTATTATTTTATTTCTTTCTGACATTTGCGCCTCCTGTACTAGACTCCATTACAAAACTTGCACTATCGAACATTTTCTTTTCTACTAATCTTAATATTCTAGTAATTGTAAATGTAAGTATAAAGTAAATTATAGCTATTATTATATAGGTTTGGAAGTATTTATAAGTAGTTCCTCCAATAGATCTACCTATAAAGAATAATTCTGTAACAGATATAACTGATAATACAGAAGTATCCTTAATATTAATTACAAATTCATTTCCTATTGATGGAATAATATTTTTAATAGTCTGAGGAAGTACTACATTTATCATTGTTTGTGAGTGGGTCATTCCTATTGCCTTACATGCTTCAAACTGTCCTTCATCAATAGAGTTTATTCCCCCTCTTACAACCTCTGACAAATATGCACCTGTATTAACTGATACTACTAGAAAAGCTGTAAACATAACTTTAGTATCTATTCCAAAAAGATATGGAATTCCATAATAAATTAAAATCGCCTGAACCATCATTGGTGTTCCTCTAAATATTTCTACATAACAAGCTAGTAGAAAGTCCACTATTTTCATTATGTAATATTTAAAAGGATTTTTTCTTTTATTTGTTTCAATATTTCTAATTACTGCAACAATTAATCCTATAATAAAACCAATACTAGTTGCTACAAGTGCTAACAACATTGTAGTACCAACACCACTTAGAATTAAGGATTTATATTCTAAAGCGATATTTTTAATATCTGTGAAAAATCCTACATCTTCATCTTCAACTTGAAGTAATATGGCATCGTCCATCATTTCAAGTCTTTCTTCCTCTGATATTCCTGCAAGAACTTCATTGATTTGTGGAGTTAATTCACTACCTTTTCTTATACCTACAGCTATAGACGTATCTTCAGAACTTGTTTCAAATCCCTTACCTTTTTCAAATTCCACATAGGTTAAATCTTTATTTTTACTTGTAGCAGATAAGGCTCCCGGTCTTTCTGATACATAACCGTCTATTTTTCCCGTTGCTGTACTTAAAAGCATGGTAGAAAACTTATCCATTGCCTTTTGTTTCTTTACACCTTTAATCTGATCTATTACAGTATAATGAAAGGTATTTAATTGTCCTGTAATTCTTGCACCTTTAAAGTCTTGAATAGATTTAGCATTAGCATACTCACTATCCTTCTTTACAACAATAACTAAATCAGAAGTATAGTAATTATTTGAAAAATCAATTTCTTTTTTTCTCTCAGCTGTAGGTGACATACCCGCTATTATTGCATCTATCTTTCCACTTTGTAGCGCTGGAGCAAGACCATCCCATTCTATTTTTACTATTTCCAGTTTTAATCCTAGTCCATCTGCCAATTTCTTTGCCATTTGGACATCATAACCATTTGCATATTCTCCTGGACTATTTGACACTTCAACAGCATCATCTGCTGAATTTGGCTGTGTCCAGTTAAATGGGGCGTAGTCCACTTCCATTCCCACTCTAAAGATCCCTTCTGTCGCTGTTGTTTCTGCATTACTTACTGTTAACGGACTTACTAAAGACAGAAGTAATACAAAAATAAAGGAAAGCGAAAAAAGGCCCTTTATTTTTCTTTTTATCACTACTAACAATCCTCCCTTAATTTACAAATATATCTTAGTATATCATAATTAATTGATATATTCATTCATAATATTAAATAATTTTAACATAAAAAAAGAAAGTTTTAGAACTTTCTTTTAGTAATATATAGTTAATTTATAAAATTTTATTAGAAAAAGTATCTTTAAAAGGGATATTCCTATTGTAAAAATATAATCAACTTCAATATTAAATAAATTTAAAATTATTGATAAAAATAATAATATAATAATAATATCATTTGTAATTATTAATTTATTAGTAATTTTTAAATAAGTATCCACTTCTTTAATAAAATTTAATGTTAGATTTATTAAATATAAGGGAGTAAATATTAATAATAACCTTAGTATCGAGTTTACTATATCACTTATTTCTATATTTAATAGTTTTATAATAACCTGAAAGGATATTATAATAAATACTAAAATATACAGACTTAAAAAATACTTAAACTCCTTTTTATAACTAAATTTTTCCTTACATCCAAAAGCTATTAATGTAATTCCTAAAATATTAATAATTAGAGAAAAAATATCCCTATTAGAACTAATATATAATGGATTTAAGTAAATAATTAACGCTCCTAGAAATATTTTATACATTTCATCTACCTTTAAACTCTTTGTCTAATCCAGTTAACATAATCTTTTATTACTATATCTTTTGCTGGCTCATTAAATAATTCATGATATAAAGGATTATATATTTTCAATGTTTTATCTGATGAAGAAATTTCATTGTAAAATCTTTTACTTGCCTCTTTAGATATTACTTTATCCTCTGCCCCATGACCTAAAAAGCAAGGATAATAATACTTTGATGTATTGTTAAAAATATTTTCAGAAGCTTTAATAGTAAACTCCCTCATAAATCTAAGGGTAGCTTTATTTATAACCAATGGATCATTTTTATAGCTTTCTACTACATTTTTATCTGAAGAAATATTTTCACTTACTGGATTATTTATATAAAGACTGGAAAAAAGTCTTGAGGCTATTTTTAAAAATTGTTTTTTTACTCTTGGAACATCATAAAAATATCCAAAAGCTCCTCCTGAAAATAACTGTCCAGCTAGGGTATTAGGAAATTTTATACCAAAATTAGCGCAAATGTTCCCTCCCATACTATGTCCCAATGTAAAAACTTTTATATTTTCATTATTATCTATTACAAATCTAACAATTTCATATAAATCATCAACCATTTCTTTATATGATTTCATATCACCCATTTTACCTGTACTTAAACCATGTCCTCTTGCATCGTATCTGAATACTGAAATATTATTTTGATTTAATTTTTTTGTTATATAGTCGTATCTTTCAATATGTTCAGCAAAACCATGAACTAATATTACAATAGCAATTGGATTTGAAATATAGTCTTCTCTATAACGTAATTGAATAGAATCTTTTGTTAAAAAATATTTGTCCATAATATCTCCTCATATATATTATATAACAAAAAAGCTAAAGCCACGCTTTAACTTAATAATATACCTTCATAAGATATAAACCGTTTGGTGATATTGTAGGCCCAGCATTAATTCTATTACCATTTAATAGTGCCTTCTCCAACCAGTCTATATCCCTTTTTCCTCTGCCAACCTCAATTAAAGAACCTACTATAATCCTTACCATATTCCTTAAAAAGCTCTCTGCTTCAAAATAAAAGATTATATCTCCTTTTTCTTCCTTAACTTCAATTTTATCTAAAGTTCTATTCATATTTATCTCTTCATCTATTTTTGCATTAGTAAATGAACTAAAATTATGATGTCCTAATAATATTTTTGAACTATATCTTATTCTATCTAAATCTAATTTATATGGTGTATATCCCTTATAATTTCTATACATTGGATGCATAAGTCTATTGTTGCTTAATACATATCTATAAAGTTTACCCTTAGCACTAAATCGTGAATGAAAATAATCTTCTACTTCCTCTACATTTGTAATTTGTATAGATTCTTCTCCTAAAAAAGTATTAAGACCTCTTCTTATATTATCCGTTGTAAATTTATCATCTATAAAAAAATTTGTTACTTGACCAAAAGCATGAACTCCCTTATCTGTCCTACCGGCAGTTGATAATATAACATCTTTTCCTGTAAGTTTTTTAATCGCTTTTACAATTTCCCCTTCAACTGTTTTATAGCCATTTTGCTTTTGCCAGCCAAAATAATTACTTCCATCATATTGCACAGTTAATTTTACATTTTTCATTAAATATACCTTGTTCCAAAAATAATTGCTAAAAATAAAAATATTAAAATCATACCTATATAATCTCTTTTTACAAAAACAAGTTCATTTAATCTTGTTCGTCCATCTCCACCTCTATAACATCTTGCTTCCATAGCAGTAGCTAATTCATCTGCCCTTCTAAAGGAATTAATAAAAAGTGGAACCAATAAAGGCACTAAATTCTTAGCTCTTTTTATTATATTTCCCGATTCAAAATCAGCCCCTCTAGCAGTTTGAGATTTTATAATTTTATCTGCTTCTTCAAATAAAGTAGGTATAAATCTTAAAGCTATTGTCATCATCATTGCTAGTTGATGAGATGGAAAACCAATTTTAGATAAGGGTCTCATAATGGATTCTAAACCATCGGTTAAGGCAATAGGACTAGTTGTTAAGGTTAACAAGGAAGTTCCCAAAACTAAAAACACCAATCTCAATGCCATAAATATAGCTGTATTTAGACCTTCTTTTGTTATTGTAAAAATCCAAAACTTAGTTAAAACTTCTCCTTGAGTCATAAATATATTAATTAAAAATGTCAATATAATAATAAACCTTAATGGTTTTAAACCCTTAATTACAAATTTCATTGGTATTTTAGTTGTTTTTAAAATCAATAATATTAACAAAGCTAAAGGCAGATAGATAAATATTTTATTTATTAAAAAAATTGCTATAATATAAATTGTTACAGCTAGAATTTTAATTCTAGGATCTAGTTTATGAATTATACTATCTCCAGGAAAATACTGTCCAATTGTAATATCCTTAATCATTATTTTTCTCCTTTAAATACTTTGATAATACCTCGTAAGCTTCCTCAATAGTAATTATATCTGTAGGAATATCCAAGCCCTTATCCTTTAGCCTTAACATAAATTCAGTAACTTGAGGAACATCTAAACCGACAGAAGTAAGCTTATCAGGTTTTGCAAAGATTTCTTTTGGAGTTCCATCCATAAAAATTTTCCCTTTATCCATTACAATTATACGATTAACTAATCTAGCAACGTCTTCCATACTATGGGAAACCAAAATAATAGAAATATTTTCATTATCATATAGGTGTCTTATTTCATCTAATATTTCATCTCTACCTCTTGGGTCTAAACCTGCTGTTGGCTCATCTAAAACCAAACACTGTGGTTTCATAGCTAAGACTCCTGCAATAGCAACTCTTCTTTTTTGTCCACCTGATAATTCAAAAGGAGATTTGTCCTTAATCCCCTCATAATCAAGTCTAACTAAGTCGCAAGCCCATTTAACCCTTTCTTCTATTTCTTCTTCTGAGCATCCAATATTTGACGGTCCAAAGGCAATATCTTTGTATACTGTTTCTTCAAATAATTGATATTCTGGATATTGAAAAACAAGTCCTACTTTTTTTCTTATATCTATTTTACTTTTACTTTTTTCTTCTGTATCTACACCATCAATATAAATCTTTCCAGAAGTTGGGGTTATAAGGGCATTTAAATGTTGTACTAAAGTAGATTTACCACTACCTGTATGACCAATTATTCCTATAAATTCCCTTTCCCCAATATTTAAAGATATATTGTCAATAGCAACTTTTGAAAACGGATTTTCTTCATTATATACATATGACAAGTTTTTTATTTCTATTTGCATATTTCACTCACCAAATCATCAATATTCAAGACTCCATTTTCAATATTGAAGCCATTTATTTTTAACTCATAGGCTAATTCAGTAACCTGTGGTACATCTAGGCCTAATTCTTTCATCTTTTTAACATTTGAAAAAACTTTTTTAGCTTCACCTTCTAGTTCAACTAGCCCTTCATTCATAACAAAAATTCTATCAGCTAAAATAGCCTCCTCCATAAAATGTGTTATAAGAATAATAGTTTTACCAGAATTATTTAAACTAGTTATAGTATTAATAATTTCCTTTCTTCCATTAGGATCTAACATTGCTGTTGGCTCATCTAGAAGAATACAATCTGGGTTCATTGCTAAAATACCTGCTATTGCTATTCTTTGTTTTTGACCTCCAGATAAAAGGGCAGGTGAATGCATTTTATACTCATACATATCTACAGTTTTTAATGCATCATCAACTCTTTCTCTTAATTCTGGCATTGGTATACCTAAGTTTTCTGGTCCGAAGGCAACATCTTCTTCAACAATTGTAGCTACAATTTGATTATCAGGATTTTGAAATACCATACCACAGGTCTTTCTTATATCCCAAATATTTTCTTCCTCTTTAGTATTAAATCCATTTACTATAATGTCACCTTCATTAGGAATCATTTGTGCATTTATTAGTTTTGCTAAGGTGGATTTACCACAACCGTTATGTCCTAATATAGCAATAAATTCTCCTCTTTTTATATTCATATTAATGCCTTTTAAAGCATAAACTATATCATTTTCATCTTCTGCTTCATATTTAAATTTTACGTTTTTAATTTCTATAATATTATCTTCCATTTTTTACTCCTGTAAATCATTACACTATTATACCATAATCTACTATGGTTATATTTGGAAAATTATAGATATTCAGCTCTTATTCCACCAATTAATTTTGGTCTTCTTTTAGCACCAGTTACAATAGTTTCCCCAATTGTATTTGGATTAAGTCTTAAAGGTATACATACATGTTTCATATGCATTCCTATCATAGTTAAACCAATATCCATACCATAATCCGCCTTAATATATTCTACAACAACAGGCTCTTTAAATAAAATATAGCTAGCTGTTGCAAAAGAACCTCCGGCTTTTGGTTTAGGAACTACAGATACTACTTCAAAACCAAATTTCTCTGCAACTTCTTTTTCAACTACTAATGCTCTATTTAAATGTTCGCAGCACTGGGCAGCTAAATATATATTATTTTCTTCACATAGATCTATTAATGTTTTTGCAACGGTTTCTCCTACTTCATAACTAGAATTAGTTCCTATTTTTGAACCTATTATTTCACTACTGCTACAACCTACTACTAAAACTTTTCCTTTTTCAAAACTACATTGCTCTTTTAATGATTCAAATGCTCTTTCAATTTGTGATTTTATTTCTAACATAATAGAACTCCTAACTTTTTCAAATTAACAAAAAGCTGAGCAAAGTTGCTCAGCTTTTTTTATTAATTTACTGTTCCTTTGAATCTACTGCTAATAAATCAGATAATTCTTCATTTTCACTATCTGCTTCATTTTCAGGTTCTTCTTCAGCTTTTCCTTCATAATCAATATCTATACTATTATACTTTCTAACGCCAGTACCTGCTGGTATTAATTTACCTATAATTACATTTTCCTTTAATCCTAAAAGATGATCTTCCTTACCTTTTATTGCTGCATCTGTTAAAACTCTTGTAGTTTCTTGGAAAGATGCTGCTGATAAAAATGAATCTGTAGCTAAAGATGCTTTTGTAATACCTAACAAGGTTCTTGAACCACTAGCTGGAACTTTTCCTTCATTATTTAATTTTTCATTTATTATTTCGAATTCTCTTAAGCTAACCATACTACCTTCTAAGAATTCAGAATCGCCAGAATCTTCAATTTTTACCTTTGACAACATCTGTTTTATTATAATTTCAATATGTTTGTCGTCTATATCTACCCCTTGAAGCCTATAAACTTTTTGAACTTCTTTAGTAATATAGTCTTGAACACCTTCTGGTCCTTTTACAGCTAATATATCATGAGGATTTACTGAACCTTCTGTTAGTAAATCACCTTTTTCAATATATTCACCATCTTTTACTCTTATTCTAGCCCCATATGGTATAGCATAAATCTTTTCTTCACCATCGTCGCCAGTTACAAGAATATCATGTCTTTTCTTATTATCTACTATTTGAACTGTTCCTGCAATTTCTGTAATATAGGCAAGTCCCTTAGGCTTTCTTGCTTCAAAAAGCTCTTCAACCCTTGGAAGACCCTGAGTAATTCCTACTCCTGCAATACCACCAGAGTGGAAAGTTCTCATTGTTAATTGTGTTCCTGGCTCACCTATTGATTGGGCAGCAATAATTCCAACAGCTTCTCCAATATTTACAGGTTTACCAGTAGCTAGGTTACGTCCATAGCACTTAGCACATACACCATGGTCTAGTTTACATCCTAATACCGATCTTACCTTAACTTCTGTAATACCAAGTTCTTTAATTTTTTCAGCTATATCTTCAGTTATGATTTCATTTTTTTGAACTACTAATTCACCAGTTTCAAGATTTAAAATATCTTCAAAAGCTGTTCTTCCAATAATTCTAGAAGCCATATCCTCTATAACTTCTTTACCTTCTGTAAAGTCTTTAGCTAGTACATATCTGTCTGTTCCACAATCATCTTCCCTAACTATTATATCCTGTGAAACATCAACTAAACGTCTTGTTAAATATCCTGAATCGGCTGTTCTTAAAGCAGTATCTGATAATCCCTTTCTAGAACCATGAGTTGAAATAAAGAATTCTTGCACAGATAATCCCTCTCTAAAGTTTGCCCTAATAGGAATTTCTATTGTTCTACCTGCTGCAGAACTCATTAGTCCACGCATACCAGCTAACTGTCTAATTTGATTAGTTGAACCTCTGGCTCCTGAATTAGCCATTATAGCTAGGTTATTATTTGGATCTAAATCCTTTAACAGAGCATCTGTTACATTGTCTGTAGCTTTATTCCAAATATCTATTACAAATTCATATCTTTCATCTTCTGATACAAGACCTTTTCTTAATAATTTTTCATATTTAGAAACTTCTTTGTCCGCTTCTTCCAGAATCTCATCTTTTTCTTCCGGAACTTCAATATCACCCATGGATATTGTTATAGCAGCTATAGTTGAATATTTATATCCTATGGATTTAATATAGTCAAGTATTATTGCTGTACCAATATTTCCATGTTTTCTAAAACATCTATCAATTATATCCCCTAGGGTTTTCTTATCTACTAATTTATCAACTTCTAAGGAATATTTATCAACTTCTCTATCTACGTATCCTAAATCTTGAGGAATTCCTTCGTTAAATATAAATCTTCCTACTGTAGATTCAACTAGTTTACCCCTATCATCTGGAGAACATTTTATTCTTACCTTAACTTTAGAATGTAGGGATATAATTTTATTTTCATGTGCCCTAATCATTTCATTATAGTCTTGGTAAACTCTAACATTATCAGATTCTTCTGCATCTGATGTTAAATAATATGCACCTAAAACCATATCTTGTGATGGAGTTGTAATAGGTCTTCCATCTTTTGGTGCTAAAATATTATTAGTAGACATCATTAATAATCTTGCTTCAGCTTGAGCTTCTACCGATAATGGTAAATGGACAGCCATTTGGTCTCCATCAAAATCTGCATTGTAAGCAGTACATACTAATGGATGAAGTTTTATAGCCTTACCTTCAACTAATACTGGTTCAAAAGCTTGAATTCCCAATCTATGCAAAGTAGGTGCCCTATTTAATAGCACAGGATGGTCCTTAATTACTGACTCTAATACATCCCATACTTTTTCATTTTCTCTTTCTACCATTTTCTTAGCATTTTTAATATTATGAGAAATACCCCTTTGTACTAATTCCTTCATAACAAAAGGTTTAAATAGCTCAAGGGCCATTTTCTTAGGCAAACCACATTGATAGAATTTTAAACTTGGTCCAACAACAATTACAGAACGTCCTGAATAGTCAACCCTTTTTCCTAATAGGTTTTGTCTAAATCTACCAGTTTTACCCTTAAGTAAATCAGATAAACTCTTTAACGGTCTATTTCCTGGACCTGTAACAGGTTTTCCCCTTCTACCATTATCAATTAGAGCATCTACTGCTTCCTGTAACATTCTTTTTTCATTTCTTACTATAATGTCCGGTGCTCCAATATCAAGAAGTCTTTTTAATCTATTATTTCTATTAATTACCCTTCTGTAAAGATCATTTAAGTCAGAAGTTGCAAATCTTCCACCTTCTAATTGAACCATTGGTCTTAAATCCGGTGGAATTACAGGAACTGCTTCCAGTATCATCCATTCTGGCTTATTACCAGATTGTCTGAAAGCTTCAACTACTTCCAATCTTCTTACTATTCTTATTTTCTTTTGTCCCGTTGCAGTACCAAGATCCTCTTTTAATTCTTCATATTCCTTTTCTAAATCCACTAAAAGTAGTAATTCTCTTACTGCTTCAGCACCCATTCCAGCTTTAAAATCTATACCTTCTGTATATTTTTCACAAGCTTCATTATATTCATATTCTGTTAGTAATTGTTTATTGTATAAATCAGTATCTCCTGCATCTATAACAACATAACTTGCAAAATATAATATTTTTTCTAATGCTCTAGGGCTCATATCTAAAAGTAAGCCCATTCTAGATGGTATTCCTTTAAAATACCAAATATGAGAAACTGGTGCAGCTAATTCAATATGTCCTATTCTTTCTCGACGAACTTTGGACTTTGTTACTTCAACACCACATTTTTCACAAATAACGCCTTTATATCTTATTCTTTTATATTTTCCACAGTTACATTCCCAGTCTTTAGTAGGACCAAATATTTTTTCACAAAATAATCCTTCTTTTTCTGGCTTTAATGTTCTGTAATTAATTGTTTCCGGTTTTTTTACTTCTCCATAAGACCATTGTCTAATTTTTTCCGGGGAAGCTAAACCTATTTTTAACGAATCAAAAGTATTTATTTCTTCCAAGGAGTCTCTCCTTTCATATACATATATAAGTTCATGGTTTATAAATTATTCTTGTTGAAGGCTACTTTCATCTTTTTCAATAATAGAAAAGCCTAGTTCAGTGTCTGACTTATATTCATCAGATTCTATATCATTTACTATTTCTTCTTTCTTAGTAAATTCATTTTCTACACTATGAAAGTCCATTACTTCATCATCATTTTCCTTAAAGAATATTTGCTCATGATCAGCATTTAATAATTTAACATCTAAAGATAATGCTTGTAGTTCCTTAATTAAAACTTTAAATGATTCTGGTACACCAGGTTCAGGAATATTTTCTCCCTTAACTATTGATTCATAAGTTTTAACACGACCAACTATATCATCTGATTTAACAGTTAAAATCTCTTGTAAAGTATGAGATGCTCCATAAGCCTCTAAAGCCCAAACTTCCATTTCTCCAAATCTTTGTCCACCAAATTGAGCTTTACCTCCAAGTGGTTGTTGTGTAACTAAAGAGTAAGGGCCAGTGGAACGAGCATGTATTTTTTCATCTACTAAATGGTGTAGTTTTAACATATACATATAACCTACTGTTACATGATTATCAAATGCTTCCCCTGTTCTTCCATCTCTTATTCTTACTTTTCCATTTCCTGGATATCCAGCTTGTTCTAAAGCTTCAATAATATCTTTATCTGTAGCTCCATCAAATACAGGTGTTGCAACCTTCCATCCTAGTTTTTTAGCTGCTAGTCCTAAATGAACTTCTAATACCTGTCCTAAGTTCATTCTTGAAGGTACCCCTAATGGGTTTAATACAATTTGAATTGGTGTTCCATCATCTAAATATGGCATATCCTCTACTGGTAAAATTCTAGATACTACCCCTTTATTACCATGACGTCCACACATTTTATCTCCAACTTGTATTTTTCTTTTAGTAGCAACATAAACTCTAACTACTTGGTTAACACCTGGTGATAATTCATCTCCATTAGCTCTTGTATATACTTTAACATCTACTACTATTCCAGTTTCTCCATGAGGAACTCTTAAAGAAGTGTCTCTTACTTCCCTTGCCTTCTCTCCAAATATTGCCCTTAATAGTCTCTCTTCTGCTGATAGTTCAGTTTCTCCTTTTGGAGTAACTTTCCCAACTAGAATATCTCCACTAGTAACTTCTGCTCCGATTCTAATAATACCTCTGTCGTCAAGATCTTTTCTCATATCTTCTCCAACATTAGGTATATCCTTAGTTATTTCCTCAGGGCCTAGTTTAGTTTCCCTAGCTTCACTTTCATGTTCTTCTATATGAAGTGATGTTAAAACATCATCTATAACTAATTTTTCATTTAATAACATAGCATCCTCGAAGTTATAACCTTCCCAAGTCATAAATGCTATTAAAATATTTTTACCTAAAGCTATTTCTCCATTTTCAGTACTTGGACCATCTGCAATAATATCTCCAACAGAAACTCTTTCTCCAACTTTTACTATTGGTCTTTGATTAAATGCAGTTCCTTGATTTGATCTTTTAAACTTTAGGATTTTATATCTTTCAACTCTTTTATCTTCATCTCTAGTTATTTGAATTTCATTACTTGCAACTTTTGTAACAACACCATTACAGTTACTTATTACAACAACTCCTGAATCTTTAGCTGCTTTATGCTCAATACCTGTTCCTATAATTGGTGCATCTGTTTTCAGTAATGGAACAGCCTGTCTCTGCATGTTAGATCCCATTAGGGCACGAGTCGCATCATCATTTTCCAAAAACGGAATCATAGCTGTACCTACAGAAACAATTTGTTGCGGACTAACGTCCATGTAATCAACTTTTTCCCTAGGATAAATATCATTTTCTCCATTATAACCACGACCTAGAACTCTCTCATTAACAAAAACACCATTTTCATCTAATGGTTCATTTGCTTGAGCTATTATAAAAGTATCTTCAAGGTCTGCAGTTAATAGATCTATTCTATCTGTAACAACTCCATTTTCTACTTTTCTGTATGGAGTTTGTAAAAAACCATATTCATTTAAACTAGCATATGTGGTCATAGAGGTAATAAGGCCTATATTTGGTCCTTCTGGAGTTTCTATTGGACAAATTCTTCCATAGTGAGTATCATGTACGTCCCTAACTTCTGCTCCAGCCCTATCTCTACTAAGTCCACCAGGTCCTAATGCAGACATTCTTCTTTTATGAGTAAGTTCTGCTAGAGGATTTGTTTGATCCATAAATTGTGACAATTGACTGGAGCCAAAAAATTCCTTTATAGACGCAACTACAGGTCTTATATTAATTAAGGCCTGAGGTGTAGCTAAATCAGGATCTTGAGTAGACATTCTTTCCTTTACAACTCTTTCCATTCTAGAAAGACCTATTCTAAATTGATTTTGTAAAAGTTCTCCTACTGCTCTAACTCTTCTATTTCCTAAATGGTCAATGTCATCTACTTTTCCTACACCATAGAAAAGATTGAACTCATAGGATATACTTGCAAGAATATCCTGTGGAGTTATATGAATTGGACTTAATGTATTATAGTTTTCCTTAATAGCGTTTCTAATTTCCTCTTCACTATCATAGGTTTCTAAAATTTCCTTCATTTTAGGATAGTAAACTTTTTCAGATAATTTTAAATCAGAAATATCAAAGTCAATATCAAAAGCGTCTAAATCCACAAATCTATTACTAATAACTCTAACTTTATTTTCATCTTTTATTACGTCTAAGAAATAAATACCAGCATCTTCAATGCTTTTTGCTATTTCGTTGTTTATAAATTCTCCTTCAGAAACTAATATTTCTCCTGTTTCTTCATTAACAACATCATATGCCGCATGTGTTCCAACAATTCTATCTACTAGAGATAGTTTTTTATTGAATTTATATCTACCTACTTTTGCTAGGTCATATCTTCTACTGTCAAAAAATAGGTTGTTTATAAGAGGCTCTGCAGACTCTATAGCTGCTGGATCCCCTGGTTTTAATTTTCTATATATTTCTAATAGTGCTTCTTCTCTTGTATTTGAAACCTCTTTTTCAAGAGTCGCTCTTAATTCCTTCGTATCTCCTAAAGCCTCTATAATTTCCTCATCTGTAGGATATATTAAAGCTCTAAGTAAAGTAGTAACAGGTAATTTTCTTGTCCTGTCTATTCTTACACTAATAACCCCATTTGCATCTGTATCATACTCTAGCCATGCACCTCTATTAGGTATAACTGTAGAAGAATATAATTTATTTCCAGATTTATCTATTTCCTCTCCATAATAAACTCCTGGAGAACGTACTAACTGGCTTACTATAACTCTTTCAGCTCCGTTTATAATAAAAGTACCACTGTTGGTCATCATAGGAAAATCTCCCATGAAAACTTCCTGTTCTTTTACCTCTTCTGTTTCCTTATTAATAAGCCTTACCTTGACTTTTAGGGGACAAGAATAATTTGCATCCCTGTCTTTAGCTTCTACCTCAGAATACTTAGGAGTCTCCTCTAAATAATAGTCAACAAATTCAAGTACTAAAGAGCCCGCATAGTCAGAAATAGGACTTATATCGTCAAAAACCTCTCTAAGTCCTTCTTCTAAAAACCAATCGTAGCTATTCTTTTGTACCGCTATTAAATTAGGGAGATCTAGAACTTTCTGAATACGAGAATAACTCATTCTTTCTGTAATTCCGTACTGTTCTTTATGCATAAGCGATCCACCTCTCTATAAATGAAAAAGACAAATAAACATGTATAAGATTTTTATACATATTTATCCAGTTTCTAATATTACATCTAAACATTATAACATGGAAAAAAAGAATTATCAAGGTTTGATAATTCTTATCTATTCCTGCTATATAATTTTGTTAAATTAGCTATTTTTTTTGCTAAATCTTCTGTTAACATATCGGATTTTACTCTCCATTTCCAATTTCCTAAAGTACCTGGTCTATTCATTCTTGAAAACTCTCCTAAGCAAAGAAAGTCTTGCATCTGTGCAATAGCTAAATTGGCAACAGAACTCCATACACCACGAATTAATCCCCATTCATATCCTTCCTCTTTGTTTAACTTCAAATAATCCTTAGCATAATCTACAGTTTCCTTTGAAGCATTCTCCAACCAAGAGGTTAAGGTTTCATTGTCGTGGGTTCCTGTGTACATAACCCAGTTCCTTTCAACATTATGTGGTAAATAATCCGATTCATCATTTGGTGAAAAAGCAAATTGAAGTATTTTCATTCCTGGAAATCCTGTATATTCCCTTAAAGCTGTTACTTCTTTTGTCATATAGCCTAAATCTTCAGCAATTACATCTAAATTTGGAATGTTTTTCTTTAAAATATCAAAGAATTCTTCAGCTGGCCCCTTTGTCCATTTCCCATATTTAGCTGTTTCGTGGTCTGAAGGAATTTCCCAAAATGATTCAAATCCTCTAAAATGATCAATACGAATTTTGTCAAATAATTTCATATTGATTTCCATTCTTTTAATCCACCACTTGTAGCCTTCTTCCCTTAAAGCTTCCCAATTGTAAACTGGATTCCCCCATAGTTGACCATCTTCGGTAAAGTCATCAGGAGGACAACCTCCAACTGTAATAGGTTCATGATTTTCATCAACTTTAAAATATTTATAGTCTACCCAAATATCGCAACTATCTGGTGCAACATA
This sequence comes from Miniphocaeibacter sp., assembly GCF_049276255.1. Classification (NCBI taxonomy): domain Bacteria; kingdom Bacillati; phylum Bacillota; class Tissierellia; order Tissierellales; family Peptoniphilaceae; genus Miniphocaeibacter; species Miniphocaeibacter sp. The sequence continues at coordinate 63,893 of NZ_JBASWB010000073.1, read as the reverse complement.
AATTGGTAAATCTCCAATAATCTTTATTCCCTTATCATTGGCATATTTTTTTAGTTGTTCATATTGTTTAAAGAAATTAAATTGAAGAAAATAATGAAATTCCATTTCCTCAGAAAGTTTTTCCCTATAGTATTCTACTGCCCTTTCTTCTCTAAGCTTTATATCCTTATCCCATTCAATCCATGAAACACCATTAAAATGTTCTTTTAAGGCCATAAATAACGAATAGTCATAAATCCATTCCTTATTATTTTCTAAAAACTCAGTATAATCCCAGTTTAATTCCTTAGCCTTGTTGTAGGCTTTCCTTAAAATGTCCATTTTATTATTGTAGATTAAACTATAATTTACTTCCTCTTCATTATCTCCAAAATCTGCATTTTCATAATCTTCCACTTCCAACAATCCTATATCTTTTAAAATATCAAAATCTATAAAGTATGGATTTCCAGCAAAAGATGAATATGATTGGTATGGACTATCTCCATAAGTTGTTGGTCCTAATGGAAGAACCTGCCAATATTTTTGATTGGCAGACTTAAGAAAGTCTACAAAATCATATGCAGACTTTCCGAAAGTTCCTATTCCATATTTTGAAGGAAGTGAAGTTATATGCATAATAATTCCACTTTCCCTTAATTTATTTACTTTTTTATAATTATATTCGTCGTTTTTGTTAATATACTCTTCCATATACCCTCACTAATATTTTAAATTCTTAAACCAGTATCTCTATCAAAATAATGAACAGCCTTTGGTTCAAACTTAAATATTTTTTCCTCTCCTTCACTAAAACTTAGGTATCCTGGCATTGTCATTACAATTTCTTTAGAATCTTTTAATTTAACATACAGGACTTTTTCCTTACCTAGGTTTTCTACAACTTCTATTTTACCAGTAAAACATCCTTTTTCAAGTTTATCTTTTATTTCAAATCTTTCAGACCTAACTCCTATTGTAATATTTTTATTTGCATAATCTATAAATTTATTTGCTTCTTCTCCTGTTGGCTCAAATTTAATTTCACCACTTAAAGACTCAAATTGTCCATTTATAAATTTACCATCTATTGTATTCATAGTCGGTGAGCCAATAAATTGTGCAACAAATAGATTGTTTGGTCTGTCATAAAATTCATCTGGCTTTCCAACTTGCTGTACAACGCCCTTGTCCAATAAAACTATTTTTGTTGCCATTGTCATAGCTTCCGTTTGGTCGTGAGTTACATAAATTGAAGTAGTTTCTAATTGTTTGTGTAGCCTAACTAATTCAATTCTCATGTGTTCTCTTAATTTTGCATCTAGATTAGATAATGGCTCATCCATTAAAAACACTGCCGGTTTTCTAACCATAGCCCTTCCAAGAGCAACTCTTTGTCTTTGCCCCCCAGAAATATCTGATGGCTTTGAATATAAATAATCTTCTATTTGTAATACTTTTGCCGCTTCTGTAACCCTATCATGAATGGTCTTTTTACTTGTTTTTCTCATTGCTAGAGAAAAGGCCATGTTATCGTAAACTGTCATATGAGGATACAGGGCATAGGATTGAAAAACCATAGCTATATCTCTGTCCTTAGATGCCACTTTATTCATAAGCCTTCCATTAAATAACAATTCACCTTCTGTAATTGAATTAAGTCCTGCTATCATTCTTAATAATGTTGATTTACCACATCCTGATGGACCAAGTATTACACAGAAATCATGACTTTCTATATCTAAATCTATATTTCTAATGGTAAAATCTTCTCTTCCTTCATATTTTTTACCTATATTTTTTAAAGTTACTTTCATAATTTCCTCCTAATTAACCTTTTACTGATCCTGATGATAATCCAGATACTAGTTGTTTTTGCAACGCTATAAATAATACCACTATTGGTATTGCAGTTAATAGTCCTCCTGCTGCAAATGCTGGTTGATTCATATTTCTTTCATCGTTAACCAATGTAAATAAACCAGTTGCTAAAGTATAGGTCTCTGGACTTGTCAACAATATTTTTGATATTAAATAATCCATAAACGGACCAATAAATGACCACAATGCAATTATTGACAGCATAGGTCTTGCTATAGGCATTATTATAAGTCTATAAATTTGCATATTTGAACAACCATCTATTCTGGCAGCTTCATCTAATTCTGGTGAAATAGAATCTATATATCCTTTTAAAATAAAGGTATTTGAAGCTATTCCCCCTGCTGCATAAATAAGAACCAACATTACCTGTCTACTAAATATAGGAATTTTAGACTCTATTATAGACTGCATTGTAAAATATGCTGTAATCCCTACAAATGTAGGTATTACTTGTATTAACATAATAGCCATTAAAGAGGTTTTCTTACCTTTAAATCTAAATCTTGAATAAGCATAACCTGTAAAAGAAACTACTATTAAAGTAACTAAAGCCGTTGCTACTGCAATTAAAATCGTATTTATAACCCAGGTTATAAAATGAGTTTCCTTAAATAGATACTCAAAGTTCTTTAAGGAAAATACAAATTCCGTATTTAACATTATATTTCTTCCTTGATTTCCATTAAAGGATGATGACACCATTTGGAATATAGGAAGTATTATTGCTAAACTCCATAATATTAAAACTAAATAGCTTACAAAAAGGCCTATTTTCCCAACTAATGTTAAAGGAGGTCTATCTGATAGATAAAGATTTTTATTTTTATTTTTTTTCATTTAAATATCCTCCTTAAAAGCTTTTGAATTTCTATATCCAATAAATGTAAATACCATTAATCCAATGGATATAAATATAGTTATTGCAGCTCCTACTGCCTGGTAACCATTTACCATTGTTAAATTATATATATACGATATTAATATATCTGATGAGCCTGCTAAGTTTCCATAATTTGTAGGATTAAACGGTCCCCCTTGATTAAATAAATAAATTATAGAGAAATTATTAAAATTAAATGTATATTGGCTTACAAGTAAAGGTGCTGTTTGGAATAAAACCAATGGAATGGTGATTTTAGTCAACCTTTGTAAGGCTGTTGCTCCGTCAATATCAGCTGCTTCATATAAATCTCCAGGTATTCCCTGTAACACTCCTGTTGCCAATAAAAATATATATGAAGACCCTAACCAACCCTGTAAGCATATTAAGGCTATTCTTGTTAGTACCGTACTATTTTTTATTAGTACATCTGTACCAAACATACCTGATAGTATTTCTGTAATTGCTCCTCCTGGTGATGCCATAATACTAAAGAACATTATAGTTATAAACGCCGGTACTGCCCATGGTAATAGAAATATCGTTCTAAAAACCACCTTCCCCTTTATTCTTTCGTTATGAGCTAAAAGAGCTAAAGCAAAGCCAATAAATATAGCAAGTGTTGTTGCCCCAAATGTCCATATTAATGTCCATACTAGGATTTTCCAGAATACAGAACCTGCCATTCCTTCACCTTTCAGTAACATGGCATAATTCTTAAATCCTATCCAACTAAATTTAGATTGATGATCTGGGTCCATATTTGTAAAGGAAAGTAACAAGGCTGTAGCAATTGGCACTATTACTATAAATACAATAAGTATTAGGGCAGGTATACTTACAATATAAGGAAATCCATTATTATCTATATTGTCCTTAGTTTCAAACCAATTATTTTCACGTATTCCCTTAAATCTATTTTTCAAAACCCCATAGACATCTTTAAATGACAAGATTAATATTAAAACTGCAAAAACCAATAATACAAAGGCTATTATACCTTCTATCATAAATATTAAACTCTTATCTAGCCTAGCTCCTCCTTCTGCTAAACTTAATAAGCCAGATATTCCCGTTCCTTGATAATTACCAAATCCAAGACTATAGGGTATTGCAACACTATAAATAAATAAACTTCCTAATAAGAAAAATAACGATTTCATATATTGTCTGTTTAAAATTTGTCCCAATCCCGGTATTGGGAAGGTAATAATTGCTTTCCAACTGTCTTTACTTTCAACTTCCACAGGTGTTTTTCTTCTAAGATCGGCTATATCTGCATTTAATATTTTCTTTCTGGTTTTTACACCATCTTTAAACATAAATTCTATGGATTTTTTTAAATTAATATAGTATTTTTCCTTAGATTCAAAACTCTTTGTTTCAATATCGTCTTTGAATTTATATTTAGATTGTTTTACTTCATTTTTATAAGCCTTTTTAGATATAATTCCCTTGTTCTTTTTATCTTTTAATTGCAATTTTTGTTCATTTAAAAGTTTTTTTCTATTTTCAATATATTCTTCTATTTCTTTTTTTACAAGGCCTTCTTGATTTTTATCAATATTTTTTAATTCTTCATTGATGAAATTAATATCTTTATTTAAGTTATTATATTCCCTTATAATTAAAGGTAGTTGTTCTACTAATAATTTATTGCTTTTATACTCTAGTTCAAAATCATAACTTAAATCTACATATTTTTTATAAAATTCGATTTTTTCAATAGCTAGTCTAAATTCTATATCTAATTTCAACAATGATTTTGGTAAGATATTGTTGTTATCTTTTTTATGATTTTCAGCTAAAGTTTTTAAGCTGTTTAAAAATTCCTTTTCTTCTTTTTTTACCTTATTTAATTCTATAATATATTTATTTGAGTTCTTTTTTGAAACTAGGTCCTTTAATTTGTTTTTATAATTAACGTCCTTTGTTTCTTCATATTTTTCTTGAAGCTCAGCTACTTCCTTTAAATATAAATTTTTTCTCTCATGAGGGTTTCCAATACTGTCATAAACTTTTATTTCATAACCAATCAATGCCGAACCTCCTTACTTTAACTTTATTAACAAAATATATATAAGTAATAGAAAAGTAGAAATAATACTTATATAAAAAAATATCGAGCCAATAAAAAATCCCATTATTTTCATTATTAAACTCGACAATAATAGCAATACCCATACTGCCTTATATAACCAATTAACTTTGATTTTCTTATAGGTGAAAAATGTATATATAGACAAAATTATCGGAATTAATACACCTTGTAAATATCCTAATAAACCTATTGTTACAAATTCATCATAAGTTATATTGTTGCCTAATGTTTCCTTGTATAGTTCAAAATAATTTAAATCCTTAACAGCCATTAACACCTGTAATGATTCTGACAAAATAATTATTCCCGACAATATTAAGATTGCTATTAGTTGTTTTGTTTCTAATTTCTTTCCCATATTATTAATGAAATAAGAAGGAGTTAGACTCCTTCTTAACTCCTTTTATTGACCTAAATTTGTCATAAAAGCTTCAAATGATGCCTTTACTTCATTGTAAGCAGCTTCTGCATCTGCTGGTTTAACGCTATTCCATGATAATATTGCATTTTCCCATGTTGTCCAAACATTATCTATTTCACTAAAAGTTGGACGGGCAACTGATTTTTCATATGAATCTATAGTTGCTTTTATAACATTTTTATCAGCATCTGATAAACCTGTTTTTTCATAATCTTCAACTGGAACATTTTCAAGTATCTTTCCTGTAGCTTTAAATAGGTCTTCTGCAAATTCTGGATTAATTAATTCAGCTATTAAAGCGTTAGCTAAAGCCATTTTATCTTCATCTACTTCAATTCTAGAATTAATTACAAGACCCCATCCACTCTTCCAGTGTTTTAATGGTTTACCGTTTACTGTTATCATCTCTGTTGAAATAACATCTAAATCATTACCTTCATTTGTAAATTCTCCTAAACTATTCATAGCCCAAGGACCATCTAATCTTAATGATGACTCTCCTCCGGATTTAAAGCTTTCATCTATAAATGAATCGGCAGATGATTTATCTAAAATAGGACTGTTCTCTTCAGAGTTTCCTTTCCAATAATTATATAGCGATTCAAAAACAGCTTGTTTATCTTCTGATAATTCACTGTAAGGAGTAGTTAAATCCGTAGTTAATTTACCATCGTCTTCTTTTGTTAATAAATTAATATCAGCAGAATTTAAAAATGCAACTCCAAACCATAAGTCGTGAATTTTTGTTACAAAATCATTTTGTTTTAAATCATTAAATTCTAATGGATTTGAATAGTCAACTCCTTTAGCTTCTGCATTTGCTTTATTTGCATATACTACAAGGGTTTCTATATTGTATGGAAATCCTAAGTAATCTCCATCAACTTTAAAGTTTTTCCCAATACCATTATCTAGGTCTTCATAACCTGCTACTTTAGATTTTATATATTCTGTATCTACAGCACCAAGTACATCGTTTTTAACTAAACCACTTATTCTATCAATTGGAATTGCAAAAACATCAGCTACGTCTTTATTAGTTCCATCTGTTTGATCAATAACATCTATATGATCAAAAGCACCTTTTTCTATTATATTAATAGTTGCATCTGGATTGTCTTTCTTTACTCTTTCTATTGCATTGTTATAGTAATCCATCCATTCCTTCTCTGCTTGTACAGATATTTCTGCTTTTATTCCCTTTGCTTCTCCTGAAGAAGCTGGTTTCTTCTCCTCTTTTCCTCCACATGATGTTAGCCCTAAGGTTAATGCTAATACCATACTCATTCCAACAATTAACTTCTTTCTCATATTTTCCTCCTTTTAATATTCGCTTAATAAAGCTTTTAGTAATCTTTTACCCAATATTAGATTATTTAACAGATTTTTGTTAATATACTAATATATTAATAAAAATCTGTTATTAAATTAACATTACGTTTATATGATACAACTATTTTGAAAATAATTCAATAAAAAAACAAAGATTTAAAAGTTATTTAAATCTTTGTTTTTTTATTATTTATTTTTTATTCTTTTTCTTTCTTTCTAAATCTCTTGCTATTAAAGTATCCAGTACTAACTCATAACCCTCAGCACCATAGTTTAAACTTCTGTTTACCCTACTAATAGTAGCTGTAGAGGCTCCTGTTTCCTTCTCTATTTCGTTATAGGTTTTTCTAATTTTTAATAGCTTTGCTACTTCTAACCTTTGAGTAATTGAATGTAATTCTCTTACAGTACAAACATCTTCAAAAAATTTGTAGCAATCCTCTTTATTTTCTAACATTAAAACAGCGTCAAAAAATTCATCAATTTGTTTACTTTTTATTCTCGACTCATCTGTCAAATAAATCACTCCTTATTAGAATAATCCAACAATTTCCCCAGATTCTAATACGTCTATATTATTAGCAGCAGGAACTTTAGGTAATCCTGGCATGGTCATTATATCTCCTGTTAGGACTACAATAAAACCTGCCCCTCTAGAAACTCTTAAATCCCTAACTGTTACTGTAAACCCTGTTGGTGCTCCTAGCAATTTTGGATCATCTGAGAAGGAATATTGAGTTTTAGCCATACATACAGGATAATTATCAAGTCCTAAATCAGATATTTCTTTTAATTTCTTTTTAGCTTTTGAAGTAAAGTCTACTCCATCTCCACCATAAATATCTTTTACAATTGTTTCAATTTTTTCTTCTATTGATTTTTCATCATCATATAAATAATGGAATTTATTTTCACTTTCTTCTATTTTATCTACTACTACTTGTGCAAGTTCTACTGCACCTTCTCCACCTTTTGCCCATACATCACAAATAACTGCAACTGTACCTGCTTTTACTGTTAAATCTTTTAGTAATTCAACTTCTTTATCTGTATCTGTTGGGAATTTATTAATTGCAACTACTACAGGTATTCCATAGCTTGCCATATTTTTAATATGTCTTTCTAAGTTAGCAAATCCTTTTGTTAAAGCATCTAAGTTTTCAGTTCCTAAATCGGCTTTAGCAACTCCTCCGTGATGTTTTAAAGCTCTTACAGTTGCTACTACAACTGTTGCATCTGGTGTTATTCCACCAAGTCTACATTTAATGTCAAAGAATTTCTCTGCTCCTAAGTCTCCACCAAAACCAGCTTCTGTAACTGTGTAATCACATAATTTCATAGCCATTTTAGTTGCAACAACAGAGTTACATCCATGTGCTATATTAGCAAATGGTCCACCATGAAGTATTGCTGGTGTATTTTCTAATGTTTGAACTAGGTTAGGGTTAATAGCATCTTTCATTACTAAGGCTACTGCACCTTGAGCTTTTAAATCTTTCGCATATATAGGTTCCCCTTCATAACTATATGCAACTAAAATATTACCAATTCTTTCTTTTAAATCTGATAAACTTGTACTTAAACATAAAATTGCCATAATTTCTGAAGCAACTGTTATGTCAAATCCATCTTCTCTTGGAACACCATTAGGTTTTCCACCTAATCCAACAACAATATTTCTTAATGCTCTATCATTCATATCAAGAACTCTTTTCCAAAGAATTCTTCTTGGATCTATTCTTAATTCATTTCCTTGTTGTAAATGATTGTCTAATAATGCAGAAATTAAGTTATGGGCAGTTGTAATAGCATGGAAGTCCCCTGTAAAATGCATATTAATGTCTTCCATTGGAACTACTTGAGCGTATCCACCACCTGCTGCTCCACCTTTAACTCCGAAGCTTGGTCCTAATGAAGGTTCTCTTAACGCTGAAATAGATGATTTACCAATTTTGTTTAACCCCATTGATAAACCTACATTCATAGTTGTTTTTCCTTCTCCTGCAGGAGTAGGGTTTATAGCTGTAACTAAAATCAGTTTCCCATCTTCTTTATCTTTTAACCTTTCCAATAAGCCTAAATCTATTTTAGCCTTATAATTACCATATAAGTAAAGGTCATCACTATCTATTCCTAAACGTTTGCCTACTTCTAAGATTGTATCCATCTTTGCTTCTTGAGCAATTTGTACATCTGTTTTCATTAATTAGCCTCCTCATTTTAATTATCTCTACCATATATAATAACAACTTTTGTAAAGTAAAGCAATAGTTTTACTTAATAAAAAAATGTAATCTTACTCTAATAGGTGATATATTTTTGACTTTTCTTAACAAAGAAAAAAGGCGAATTACTGCCTTTTTCCCTAGATAAATTCGCCTTATTTGCTATTTTTTTTTGATTTATATCTCTTTTCTGAGTTAAGGATTTTTTTTCTTAATCTAAAATTTTTTGGAGTTATTTCTACTAACTCATCTTCTTCAATAAATTCCAATAACTCTTCTAAGCTCATAATTTTAGGTGGTGACAACTTTAAAGCTTCATCAGCTGCTGATGATCTAATATTGGTTTGGGCTTTTTTCTTGCAAACATTTACCTCTATATCTAATCCTTTTGGATTTGAGCCTATAACCATACCTTCATATACTTCTTCACCTGGTTTTATAAATAAAACCCCTCTACTTTGAGCTGCATTAAGTCCGTAAGCTGTAGCTGTTCCTGTTTCATATGATATTAAAGATCCTGTACTTCTTCTTGGTATTTCACCTTTGAATCTTGCATATTCTTTAAATTCAGAATTTATTACTCCACTACCTTTCGTATCTGAAATAAATTCTTGACGGTAGCCTATTAATCCTCTTGTAGGAATTTCAAAAACCAATCTTGTATATCCACCTTGGGATGGTTTCATATCTTTAAGTTCAGCTTTTCTTTGACCTAATTTTTCAATTATAGTTCCAACAAACTCTTCATCAACATCAATTACAACAGTTTCTATAGGTTCTAGTAATTTACCATCATCATCTTTTTTATAGAGTACTTCAGGTTTTGATACTTGAAATTCATAATCTTCCCTTCTCAAGTTTTCAATTAATACAGAAAGATGCAATTCTCCTCTACCACTAACCCTAAAAGAGTCGGTACTGTCTGTATCCTCAACTCTTAAACTAACATCTGTCTCTAGCTCTTTGTATAATCTATTTCTAATCTGTCTACTTGTTACATATTTCCCTTCTCTACCAGCAAAAGGGCTGTTGTTTACTATAAAATTCATTGATAAGGTAGGCTCTGATATTTTAACAAAGGGTAATGGTCTTACATCCTCTTCAGAACAAATAGTGTCTCCAATATTTATTCCTTCAACACCAGTTACAGCAACTATATTACCTACTGTAGATTCATTTACCTCAACTCTATTAAGACCTTGAAATTCATAAATTTTTGTTATAGTTATTTTTTTATCTACACTTTTATCATTATAGTTAACTATATGTGCTGTATCATTTACTTTTATACTTCCGGACTCTAATTTACCAATACCTATTCTACCAACATACTCACTATAATCCGTTGTTGAAATCAATAACTTAAATGGTTCATCTATATCCCCTTCTGGAGCAGGTATATAATCTATTATAGTGTCTAGTAATGGTGTCATGTCTGTATATTTTTCATTAGGGTCTTTAGTAGCGTAACCTTCTCTTGCTGAAGCGTATATAAATGGAGAATCCAAATATTCTTCCCCTGCATTTAATTGTATAAATAAGTCTAATATCTCATCAACTACTTCATCTGGTCTAGCTTCTTCCCTATCTATTTTATTTATACATACTATTGTTGGCAAATTTAATTCAAAAGCCTTTTTAAGAACAAATTTAGTTTGTGGCATTGGTCCTTCAAAAGCATCAACTACTAATACTACACCGTTAGCCATCATTAAAACCCGTTCAACTTCACCACCAAAGTCAGCATGACCAGGAGTATCTATTATGTTGATTTTATAATCCTTATATTCGATTGCTGTATTTTTAGATAAAATAGTAATTCCTCTTTCTTTTTCGATATCATTACTATCCATTATTCTATCTTCTACTTCTTGATTTTCTCTAAATATTCCACTGGTTTTTAACAAACCATCTACTAATGTTGTCTTACCATGATCAACATGGGCAATTATTGCTATATTTCTTATATTATTTTTTAATGTCATTTAATCAATCCACTTCCTATAAAATCTAACTTTAACAGTATATCACAAAATCAGCAAAAAAATAGAAGCAAATTATAAATATAATTCTGCTACTATTTCATTTTTGTTGAATATTAAATTGTCGGTTAGTTTTTTTACTATAAGTAATCCCCTACCACAAGTTTTACATTCTTCTACTTTAGCAGTAATTTCTTGCTTCACTCCTTCACCTTCATCTTTTACCTTTATGATTATTTTATTATCATCTATTTCTGCCGATAAAGAAATTTTCTTTGACAAATCATTTTTATTACCATGCTGTACACAATTTACCAATAACTCTGTAATAATTAAACGAATGTCATATATTAATTCTTCATCATCAAAATAGTTTGTTAATTTACTTATGAAGTCTTTAGTCATATGAGTAGCATTAAAAATACTGCTGCAAGTACAATCCTCATATATATTCATGTCTATCACCATTATATATTTACCCTAAAATAAAAAATTATCACAATTTATTAAAGATAAAATATATTGTTTAATTTCTATTTTTAGGGTATAAATAGTTTGTATCTAATTTGAAAGGAGGGGTGTTGATTATGAAAAGATATGTATGTCAACCTTGTGGATATATATACGATCCAGCAGAAGGAGATCCTGATGGAGGAATAGCTCCAGGTACAGCTTTTGAAGATTTACCAGAGGATTGGGTTTGTCCAGTATGCGGAGCTGGTAAAGATATGTTTGAAGAAGAATAATCAAAATAAAATATCTTTAAATAATATAAAAGTAGACATATTTATAATGTCTACTTTTTTTGTAAAAAATAAATTTTTCTTTTACTATTTTAATAAATAATATTAATTTAGAATCTTAATAAATTTAATTCCAGTAATTATATATAAAATATAATTACTATTTATTCATCAAAACCTGAACCGTATTTTACTATATTTTCAATTTGTTCTCTTACAATATCTATATTTATCTTTTTTTCTGAGCTAAAAGGTATTATTAAATCTCTATCTTTTATATTTAAAGTCTTCATTATAAGATCTACATTTGTTTTATACTTAGATTTTGAGATTTTATCAGCCTTATTTGCTATTACAAAACCTGTAAATTCATAAGACAAAATCCAATCATACATCTGTATATCATTTTGTGTTGGCTTATGTCTAATATCTACAATTAAGATTGTTTCATAAAGATTTTTTCTATTATTTAAATAAGTTTCAATTATTTTAGCCCAATTATCCTTCTCCGTTTTTGATACTGAAGCATAACCATAGCCTGGCAAATCTACTAACCTAAACTCCTCATTTATATTATAGAAGTTAACGGTTCTAGTTTTACCTGGTTTTGAACTAGTTCTTGCAAGATTTTTTCTATTTATTACTGCATTAATAAAACTCGATTTTCCAACATTTGACCTACCTGCAAAGGCTATTTCAGGTAGGTCATCAACTGGATATTGATTTAATGTTGCAGCTATTGTTTCAAGTCTACTGGATTTAATTTTCATAGCTAAATACTATTGTCTTTGAGCCATTTCACCATCAAAAATATAAAGTCCTGAAATACTTCCGTCAATTCTTTCAAGTCTTGTAACTATAGCTTCAAATGACGCTTCTTCTTCAACTTGTTCTGTTATATACCAAGATAATAAATCTTCAGATGCATAATCTCCAATTTCTCTTGCTTCATCAAATAATTTTCTTATTCTAGAAGTAACAATTTTTTCATGTTCTAATGCTGCTTTAAATATTTCTTCTAAATCCTTATATTCTGATTTTGGTTCGCCAATTGCTTTTAATTTTACATCATAGCCAACTTCTAATAGATAATCTTTAAATTTATCTGCATGTTCTATTTCTTCTGCTTCTTGTTTGTATAAGAAATTAGCATATCCATTCCAATCATTTATTTCACACCAATGAGCCATTGCTCTATAAATATATGCAGACTCTAATTCAAAATTATATTGTTCATTCATATTTTCAAGTAATTTTTTATTATCCATAATATTAATATCTCCTTTTTATAATTTAGCTAATGAACTATTTATTATAAATAATCCATTTGATTTTTTTCCCATTCTTTTCATTCTTAATTCTAATGGTTCAATATAAGATACAACTTTTGTTTGATTTGCTAATAAGCCTTTAAAGAAAATCTCTATTTCAATATTATTTTCTTCACGAGCTTTTAAAACAATTTTGTCATATTTCTTACATAGTTCTTTTTCAGTTTCAACTACAGACTTAATAACATCCTGTAGGTCTTCAATGTCGCTATTAATCTTATCCATTTTTTCAAATGAGACCTTATATCCTAATTGTCTTAAGTAGTCCTCTATTATTTCAGAATCTTTTAAAGCATACATAGCCTGTTTATTTAATAGATTAGAGAACCCTTTCCAACCATTACGATCAGTCCAAGATTTCATGGATCTATAATAAAGATAATTATTTAAATTATAATTAATTAGCTTATTTGCATTATCTAGTACTTTGTTATCCATTGCATCTCCCTCTTTCTTTTCCTACTTAATAGTTTATACCCTTTTAATAAATTTGTTAACAAGTTTTAATTTAATTATTACTTAAATTTATAGTATAATAATAAATATCAAACAAATAATGTTATTCTGGGAGTAATATATGAAAAAAAAGTATAGAAGAAAAAACAAAAAAACTAATTTGTTTCTAATATTTTTCTATATTGCTATTTTTATAATAGCTTTTCTTTTATTTGAACCTAGTAAATTTTTAAAGGAAGATAATTCCACTAAAAAAAATACAATTTTAGTTCAACTTACTGAAAAAGATAAACTAGAGGAATTTAACTTTATAATAGATTTATTAGAAAACGATTATCCCTATTTATCTATTAACGAAAAATATGCTGAAATAAACCTAAATAAAATAAGAGAAAAATATAAAGAATTGATTAAAGAAACAAAAGATGACATAAATTACGAGAAAATTTTATCTGATTTTTTCAAGGAATTTAACCAGCCTAATTTATATCTATTAGATTCTGATAATTATTATTTATACCAACAATATTTAGAAACTATGGATAATTCTCCTTGGTATAAGGTTATAAATTCCAAAATGCCATCATTACGCTATGGAGAATATAAGAACAACTTCAAAAACAACGATTACTTTAGTGGACTTTCTATGACAATTCTCTTAGAGAATAAAATTGCCTATATAAAAATAACCGATTTTAGTCCTCTCTTTGTTGAAACGGACAAACCTCTTATAGAAAACTTCCTTAAAAGTATTAATGATTATCCTTACTTAATAATCGATATAAGAGATAACCAAGGACAATCTATTGAGTATGTCCTAAATAATATAGTTGAACCACTAGCTCATGATACTCTTGTAATGGATTCTATTATACTTGAAAGAAATGAAAATCATAAGGAATTTTTAAACTATTATAATAACTTACCCTACATAACAATAAAAAATGATTATAAAAATTCCTCATTGTTAAAGGATACTCCTATCTCTAAGGAAAACCTTGAAAGCTTTCCCCTTTATAGGGAATATAATATAAGAATTAATAAAAAATCAAGTTTTAAAGGTGAAATATTCTTATTGCAAAACAAAAACACTAAAAATGCCGCTGATTTTTTTAGTCAATTTTCAAATATTACCGATTTTGCCAATACCGTTGGCCAATTTACAGGAGGAAACGGTGTTAACCTTAACACTGCCTTTATTGAACTACCAAAAAGTGGTTTTATTCTTTCAATGCCTGTTGGTATGGGAATTAACGAAGAAGGATCCTCTAATACTGAATTTGGTACCTATCCTGAAATACGGGTAGATGAAGAGGCAGATTCATTAAATGTTCTACTTGAAATGTTAAATTAAAACTTCCAGACTGTATAATTGTCTGGAAGTTTTTAATTTAAAAATTATTTAATAATTTATCAAATGATTTTTGAGCCTTGTATTCATTATTAACAACCTTATAAAAAGACCTATGATTTCCAATTCTATATGGGATAATATCTTCAATATTAATATTTTTAAAAATTTCTAATAATTTAATATATTCCTTAGTACTTAATTTCGTATAAAACTCAATAGGCTCATTTTCATTTATGGAAAGTCCTTTATATTTATTTAATTTTGAGAAAACATTAAAATCCATAGCTTTTTTTTGACTTTCAAATATATTATATAGTTTGTTTTTTTCATTTAAATCTATTTTACAATATGAATTAATAAGGCTATTAGGCAGTAAATTACTAACCTCATATAGGTATATATCTCCCTTAAAATTCGATTTTTTTAATACCTTGTATAGAACTTTATTAACCCATCTATGTTCAGGATGAGCATCAAATGGTGATACAATAAATAGATTTTTATAATTTACCTTTGAAATTTTATTACTGAGTTTTTCTATTGCATAATCTGTGAATTTTTCTACATTGTTGTTTTCTACATCTAGGGTTTCTATTTTATTTATCTTTAGTTCTTTTGCCAAATTAAAAGCTTCATTTTTTCTTATTAGCTTTGTATTTTCCGAACCCTTTTTTAAACTACCACCGCTATCGGTCATATAAATAAAATCAACCTTTTCATTATCCTGCTTGTTTTTTACTAACAATCCTCCCAGACCAATAGTTTCATCATCAACATGAGGTATAATCACTAATGTTTTTCCCAATGGTTTCATATCTATTAAATCTAATTTTTTATTGTTAATTTCATAAGATTTATATAGTCTTTTTATATCTAAAATGTTCTTATATTTTATTGGATAATATAATATCTTAGCTAGTATATCTTTAAAACTCATAAAATTATCTCCAAGTATCAACTATTATTTTTCTTTTATCTTTAAATTTTATGGTGATAAAATATCCGATTTTTAAAAAACCATTTTTTATTACCATGTTTTTAGATTTAAAATTAGTATTATCTACTATTGTATAGCAATTTAATTTTTTATTATCCTTCATAAAGTTTTTTAAATAGGAAAAAATTAAATTAGTTATACCTTTAGCCCTATATTCAGAAAATATTAATACATCAAACAAATACATGCTATCTTTATTTATATTCTTTTTTGTTCCACTTGTCCCTTAAAATTTATTTTTAATATTTATTAATTTCTTAATCATTTTGATTTTCCAATTTTTTTCATTCCAACTTTCAAAATTATAAACTATATTAAAATCTTTTGTCCATTTAAATTTCCAAGGATATCGTCCTGCACCAAAGTCAAATATCTCTATATCTGAGAAGTCTAACAAATAATCAAATATTTCTTTATATATAACACTGTTGGGACTAAATGATTCATACTTAATATTATAAGCTGAATTCCAAGAATAGATAATTTTATTCTCTTTGTAGCATAGTTTATAGTTAATTATTTCATCATTGTCTGTTTTCAAAATGAATAATATCATTTTCGAATTATTAACAACAGTACTTTTATAAAAATTATTTAATCCTTCTTGGAAGAAAATACTTCTTCTATTCCTTCTATTCATTTCTTCCTTTAAATACTCTTGTTCCTCTAAATGGAGATTAATTATTTCGTTAAAAAGTTCTTTATTAATATTTTCTTCTACTTCAAATTTATAGCCTAAATCCCTTTTTAATTTATTTTTAAATTTATTTACCTTAGAAGGTTTTGATAATTTCAATTCTCCGTTTCTAATTTTTTTTAAATTTAAAAATGGTGTTTCATTATAAAAATTAAAGTTTTTATTATATCTATCATCTTTTAAAAAATAATATGCTAAATTCGATTTACTTTCTATCTTTTCTAAGACTATTCTGTCAAATAAGTTATCATTTTCAAAAATAACATCTAATATTTTTTTAATGATAGAGTATTTGTTTGAAAAATCTTCTTTAAGTATAAAATTCTTATAATCCCCATTACCAATAAATTTTAATTCCTTAATCCTAAACGAAAGAATTTTTCTTATTTGTATATATAAGGGTGCTATTCCTAATATACTATCTTTTTCTTTAACTACAATTATAAATAATACATCATTTTTATCAAATACATTTTCTACCCAGTTTTTTATAAAACCATATTGAACATAAATATTATTATTATTCATTTTTTCAATGGTTTCCCAATCCTCTTTTATTTCTTCTATTTCTTCTATAGTTCTTAAAATTTCAATTTCCATATTCTCACCAATTTAAATATATTATTAATAACTAAAACTTCTTATTCTATTATAAATATTTCTTTTTTCTTTTCTCTTCTAATAATAAAAACGAGAATAATAAGAGAAAACCCTGCTATAATCACACCTTCCTTAAATCCTACTGGTGTATATTTAAATTCTATTAAATGCTCTCCTTTTTCTAAATATAATCCTACGAAAGCATCTTTAAAGGGTTTTACTTCTGCTTTCTTTCCATCTACATAAACTATCCATCCTTCATTATAGGGAATTGAAGTAAATAAGTATCCCTTATCTATAGTGGTTATTTCCATATTCACTTTTCTAGAACTATATTTTACCAAGTTAGCAGATTCTTCTTCTAATATTTCGTATCCCTCGTTAAATACTTCTTTCTCTAATAAAGCTAAGTTTAGAAAATAATCCCCATCATCTTCTGAATTAATTTTTATTATAAATTTAACTGTTTCTCCTTTTTCAAAATATCCAACAGACATAACGGATTTTCTTCTTGCATCTAAAGTTTTATTATCCTTATTGGTTTCTAGCATTATTTTTTCATCTTCTACTTTATCGGTTTCAATGTAATAATATCCACTTTCAGGTATTATATATTCAATATTAATTTGACCTTCAGAATCGCTATTTGAAATTGTATAATTATATCTTCCATTGTTATACTCTTCTAAATTCATTTCTAATGAATTAATTTTATTTTTATCTACTACAGTAAATATATTTTCATCAATTCCTGTAAAAGACCTAAAAAGAGAATTTTGATTTTCCAATAAAGTACTATAATAATTTTCATTTAAGGCCTGCTCTTTTATCATAAATCCTAAGGGTAGGCTCTTATTATTTTTATATAAAAAGACATTATTATTTTCTTCTAATAATTCTATTCCTAAATTTTCGTGTAACTTTTTATTTCTTGAAATAAAATAATCTATATTTAAAATTCCATTTGTTAATGGAGAGCCATAATTATAAAAATACCTATTTCCTATTGGATAGGATGGAACACCAATATTTTCTAAAAATGTAGATACCCTTGCATCAATTGTCGATGAAAACAAGGCAACTCCATTATATTGATATAGGGCAGGATCGTTGTAGGTAAACCTATCTAGAACTTCCATTCTATAAAAATTGTCTTCTTTTTCCTTTTCCACCTTATCTATAAAGTATTCAATTTCCTTTTTATTTTCATTAAATATAGCATGATCTGTTTTTCCTGCTGTACTAACACCAATATAGGTATTTGCAAAAACTTCAGCAATAATTAAAAAATATACTAAGGCAGATATTGTTTCCCTATATTTAATTCTATTACTATATATTAATATTAAGTAAACTAATAATAAAACAACATTAGCAATTAACACTTCTATTGTTCTATTACTTCCTAGAAATATTACTATTCCTAAAGTTATTAGAGAAATAGAAATATATTCTCTATTTTCAAATTCATTAAGGTTTTTATAACCCTTATAGGCAATTACAACTAATACAAAGGACAAGATAAATGTAAATCTATAGGGAAGCATATTAGTATATCTAAATCCATGCCAAATATAGTTTAATATATTTATATTGGTACTTAAAATTAATAATAATACCACTAGTAAGCTTAATACTTTTTCTTTAATTTTAATTTTTCTTGTTAAAAAATACGCTACTGTAAAGAATATTGTAATTAGTCCTGAATATATATTAGGTAAGCCTTCTCTAACTGTGGGGAAATTAAAGGCTAAAAAATTTGAAAATATATCTATAAAGGAATGATATGTTTCAATATTTCCCGAAAAAGGACTGGCTGTTTTAAAGACATTTGTTAAGGTAATTGCTGCAGGTATTAAAATCCAAGAAAATAAACCTGCTGCTAAAATTGAAGCTCCTAATATTATAAATCCTCTTTTTATAAATTCAAAAAATTTTACTCCTATATTTATTGAATAAAAAATATAAAATATTATTGCAAATATACTAACAAAAATACTCATATAGTAATTTGTAAAAAAACATAGTGCTAAAGAAATTATATAAGTTTTATACTTATTTTTTAATATAATATTCTTTAAACCCAATATAACTAATGGGAAGAGGGCAAAAACATCTATCCACATAATATTCCAATAATAACCTGCTATAAAACCACATAAGGAGTATAGCACTGAAAAAATAACTAAAGAATAATCCTTTTCATTATAGATAGACTTTAAATAAATTGAACAAGTTAAGGCAGCTAGTCCTACTTTTATAGCTATTAATAAAGCAAAAAAAATACTAAGCATAGATTCTGGAACAAGAATTGTCAATAGGTTTAATGGACTTGTACAATAATAAGCCATTAAGGAAATAAAATCCGTACCTAATCCTAAATGCCAGCTATAGAAAATAGATTCGCCACTTAAAATTTTTCCTCTTAATTCTAACATGAACTGATAATACTGATGGTAGGCATCAATTACTAATATCTGACTGTCACCAAAGGGATAAAATCTAGAGACTATAAAAATTAACAGAAAAACTATAACCGGAATTAGGAAAGATAGTATGTAAAAATAATTTTTTTTATTTTCAAGTCTCTTTAATTTTTCTATCATAAACAACTCCTAAAACAAATATTGTATAAATACTTTAGTTTATTTTAAAAATTAAGAGGATAGTTTCCTATCCTCTATTGAGTAAAATTATTCTAAAGAATCATTTATTAAAGCTGTAGCTTCTATTTCTATAACAGCATCTTTAGGTAGTTTTGCAACTTCTACTAATGCCCTAGCAGGTTTGTGGTCGCCAAAGAAATTAGTATATACTTCGTTAATTGCATCGAAATCACCAATATTTTTAACAAATACACCAACTCTTGCTATATCTGTTAATTTTCCACCAGCTGCTTCAACTATAGCTAAAACATTATCTAAGCTTGTTTGAGTAGCTTCTTTTACATCATTTACTAACTCACCATCTTTAATTGGAAGTTGTCCTGAAACTAAAACTACATCTGCCCCTTTTAATCCTCTAGTTCCTTGTGAATATGGACCAATTGCTGCAGGTGCCTTATGTGTTGTAATAAATTCTACGCTCATTAAAATCTCTCCTTTAAATTCTATTTCTATTTACTCCATAATCTTTCTAAATCATAATACTCTCTAAACTCTGGAGTAAATACATGTAATATTATATCACCTAAATCTACTAGAATCCAATTTCCGTCTCTATATCCTTCTTTACTAAAAACTTCCATTTCATTCTCTAAGGCAACTTTTTCTACCTCATCTGCTATGGCTTGTGTTTGATTTGGTGTATTTCCCGTTACTATTATAAAGTAATCAGCTAAGGCTCTTCCTTTTTCTAATTCTATTGCCTTAATGTCCTTTCCAATCTTGTCCTCACAAGCTTTTACAATTAATTGTACTCTATCTTCCACTAATACCTCCTAACAGTTCATTTCGTAATTTTATTGTATTTACTGAAATTATTTGGTTCTTTTCTATTAAATACTTAATATTATTGTTAATACTTAATATTATAGCATCATTTAAATCAATTAATGACTTTTCCCTTATTTTATCTACTGAAGGATAGTCCCTACCATCTTCTGTTTTATCTGCTAGGTAAATTATTTTTTCAATTTCCGTCATAGCCAGTCTTCCAGTAGTATGCCATAATATTGCATTTAAAACTTCCTTATCTTCTATTTTGTAATGGTTTTTAGCTACTAAATACCCTATTAAACAATGTTCTAAAAAGGGGTTTTTAAATTCTTCAAATTCTTTTTTCTCTATTAGATTAGAATATTCTAGAATATATTTATTTTTATAATATTCTTCTTTCCCCTTTGCACAATCGTGAAGTAGTGCTGCTAATTTACATTTATAAATATCAACTTCAAAATGACTAGCAATTTCTTCAGACTTTTTAACTACTCTAAGTGTATGTTCATATCTTGATTGTTTTAAGTTATTTTTTAAATCTTCTTTTATTTCTTCGAAACTAAACATACAAACCTTCTTTTATTATATAATTATAAACCTTGTCTGGTAAATAATACCTAGGATTTTTTTTCAAGCTAAATTTTTTTCTAATTTCCGTAGAAGATATATCTAAAAATGCTGTAGGAATTTCCTCAACATAATATCCGTCTAAATTTATTTTATTAATTTTTTCTCTAAGAACTTTTTGCTTATCAAAAGATCTTCTTGCAACAAGAACTGTAACCTCTGAAAGAAACTCTTCATATTTATACCATTTCTCAATATACATAAAGGAATCTTCCCCCATAATAAAATAAATACTACAGTCTTGGTATATTTCCTTTATATATTCTATAGTTTCCATAGAATAGCTTTTACTTTCTTTTTTTACTTCATAATCTAAAACGGTGAATTTTTCATTTCCCTCAGTAGCCAACTTAACCATTTCCAATCTTTTTAGGCCAGAGGTAATGTCCTTATTCTTGTGTGGAGGAAATCCTGCAGGAATAAAAATAATTTCATCTAAGTTTTTAAATTCCAAGGCTTCTTGAGCCATAACTAAATGGCCTATATGAATGGGGTTAAAAGTACCTCCCATAATACCTATTTTTTTATTTTGGCAATTCAATTTTCTTCTCATCTGACTCTCTGTATATAGTAAATTTAGATCCAATAAACTGAACAAATTCTGCATTTAAGTTCTCTAATATTGTACTTATAATTTCGTCTTTATCATCTAGGTTATTATTTAATATTTTTATTTTAACAAGCTCTCTTTTAGTTAAAAGGTCATCTATTTGTTTTAAGGTATTTCCCGATACTCCACCTTTTCCTATTAAGAGTGCTGGTTCCATTTTATGAGCTAAACTTTTTAAATAAGCTCTTTGTTTTGTTGTTATCATTAAGCCTCCTAATCAAAATATTCAAATTCCATTTCTCCAACAATTACTAAATCTCCGTTACCAATGTTTAATTCCTTTAATCTTTCAAATACACCTTTATCATCTAGGACTTTTTGAAAATGTCTTAAGGCCTCATAGTCCTCAAAATTCGTCCTATAGACTAAATCATCAATTAACGGTCCCGTTACAATAAAAGTATTGTCTTCCCTTACAGTTACTTCGTAATCTGGTTCTGGTTCCTCTTCAAATGGAATATACTCTTCATCATATGTTTCATACTGTAATTTTGCATCTTTAATATATTCCCAAATTTTATATTTTAATTTATCTATACCTTCTGTTGTAGCTGCTGACATTTCAATAATTTCATCGATTTTATCCGGAAAAGCTTCCTTTATTTTTTCTAAGCCTTCCTTGGCTCCTTCAATATCCATTTTATTAGCTACGATTATTTCTTTTTTATCTGCAATTTTTATATTGTAAGAAAGCATTTCCTTTCTAATTGTATTATAATCCTCTACTGGATTTCTTCCCTCACTACCGGAAGCATCTAATACATGAACTAAAACCTTGGTTCTTTCAATATGCTTTAAAAAATCAAACCCTAAACCTACACCTTCACTTGCACCTTCTATTAGGCCGGGAATATCTGCTATAACAAAAGATTCTCCCTCACCTACTTTAACAACACCTAAATTTGGCTCTAAGGTTGTAAAGTGATAGTTTGCAATTTTAGGTTTAGCCTCACTAATAATTGAAAGTATCGATGATTTTCCAACATTTGGTAATCCGACTAATCCAACATCTGCCAATAGTTTTATTTCCAACTTAATAGTTCTTGCCTGTCCCTTAGTTCCTGGTTCTGCAAATCTTGGAGCCTGTCTTGTTGAACTTGCAAATTTAGCATTTCCTCTACCGCCTCTACCACCTTTGCAAATTAAAAAAACTTCCCCATCTTCTTTCATATCATGTATAACACGGTCAGAGTCAAAGTCCTTTATTAAGGTTCCAACAGGAACTTTTAAATAAAGATCCTCTCCCTTTTTACCATACATTTTCTTTGTTCCACCATTTTCACCATTTGGTGCCTTGTAATGTCTTTTATATCTAAAATCCATCAATGTTCTTATACTGTTACTTGCTACTAAATAAATATTCCCTCCATTACCACCATCTCCACCGTATGGTCCACCTGAAGGTTCAAATTTTTCTCTACGAAAGGATACGGCACCATCGCCTCCCTTTCCTGCCTTTAATTCTATTTTTGCTACATCTATAAACATATTACTACCTGTTCTTTCTTTTTACTTTATATAAATATATCACAGATATATAAATAGTCACATATTTAATTTATTACCCATTATTTATATAATTTCTATATTATCCTAGTCTATAAAATATATTAACCTTAAATATTGTAAAATCATTTTAATTTAACTCTCTTAGTTCTCTGTGTTAGGTCATAATACGACTTCGGCTCCAAATCACAGATTTGGGTCTCGCTGGATCTTGAAGTCCTAGTTCAAATCTTTGATTTGACTACAGGTCTCATGTAATCTGTTGACCAAGTTTACTTGGATTTAACAGGCTACTGACCTACATCAGTTCACTCCGCTCTCTGTGTTAGGTCATTATACGACTTCGGCTCCAAATCACAGATTTGGGTCTCGCTGGATCTTGAAGTCCTAGTTCAAATCTTTGATTTGATTACAGGTCTCATGTAATCTGTTGACCAAGTTTACTTGGATTTAACAGGCTACTGACCTACATCAGTTCACTCTGCTCTCTGTGTTAGGTCATAAAAAAAGCAACACTATAATAGTGTTGCAAAATTTTTATGCTAATTCTTCTCTTGGATAAACAGAAACTTGTCTTTTATCTTTACCTTTTCTTTCAAATTTTACTATACCATCAATTGTAGCAAATAAAGTGTCATCTCCACCTTTTCCTACATTGTTACCAGGATGAAATTTAGTGCCTCTTTGTCTTACTAAAATATTTCCAGCAAGAACAAATTGTCCGTCTCCTCTTTTAGTACCTAGCATTTTAGCAGCACTATCACGGCCGTTTTTTGAACTACCTACTCCCTTTTTACTAGCAAATAGTTGTAAGTTCATTTTTAACATATTATCGCACCTCCTCATATTCAACGCTAATATATTCATTATAATTTTCCTCTATACTCTTTAAAGCTAATTTTAAGCTATCCATTATAAGTACAGTTTGTCTGATATTCTCTTCTGCCATAGTATTATAGTTAATAGTTAAATTATAAAATCCATAATCTACAGAATATTCTATATTATCAGAAATCTTTAAAATCTCAGTTAATGTATTAATAGTATTAATAAGATATACCGAAACTGCTGAACAAACTATATCCTTGCCGCTGTCGTCGTATTCTCCATGTCCTCTAGACTCTACTTTTTTAATCCTATTATTCGAATCTATGGTCATTTTAATATTAATCATCTTAACCTTCTATTGATTCAATTTTAACTTTTGTAAATGGTTGACGATGTCCTTTTTTCTTTCTATAGTTTTTCTTTGCTTTATATTTGAAAACTACAATTTTCTTTCCTTTTCCATGAGCTTCAACAGTTGCTTTTATTTTAGCTCCTGAAACTGTAGGATTACCAACTTTTACATCTTCTCCGTTAGCTATTAATAATACATTATCAAATTCTACATTTTCGCCAACTTCTGCATTTAATTTTTCAATATAGTAGCTTTTACCAGCTTCTACATTGTATTGTTTACCACCTGTTTCAATTATTGCGTACATTTAACGTGCACCTCCTTATTTTAAGACTCGCCAGATTTCGGTGCTATGCTTTAAAACCTTATCTGAGCGGTTACACACTCAAGTATTATATGCTAAATATATTTAAAAGTCAATCTTTATTCCAGTTCTTATAAACTCTAAAAGTCCTGTTTTTGATTTTCCATAATATTTGATTTTTGGGTATTTTTCTACTTCCCTTATTATAAAACTATTTAAAACTTCAAAATCCTTTTTATTTAAATTTATAATATCTACTATTACTATCCCTTGAATATTTCTTAATTCTATTTGTCTTAAAGATTCCTTTGTAGCTAATTTGTTTATTTCTAAATATTTTTCATTTCTTCCACTATTAACATCGATAACTGTTAAAGCTTCAGTTTTTTCTATAATAATGTTAGCAGTATTATCAATATTTATTTTTTTAGAACTAATATTTATTAAATCCTCTGTTATATTCTCATCATATTTATAGTCATACTCTTCATTAAAAATAATATTTTCATTATTATAATAATTTTTTAAAATATTCCCTATTTCTTTACTATTTGTAATAATGTAATCAAATTCTTCTGAAATCAATTCAAAAACACTCTTTGGATTAGAATATAATTTTCTTGGTATAGGTAGAAATTTCGATTGTTTTTTTATATATTCATCAATTTTAATAAGGGAATTATATTCTTTTAAAATCTCTTCTTCGGAAATATTAATACTATTAGTTCTAAAGGTTACTCCTTTAAATTTATTGCTACTTTCTATTTTCCTTCTAAAATTCAAGTAATCCTTTCTATTTATTTTTCTAGAATATTTGTTTTTCTCCCTATTTGGGTAATACACTATATTTCGTCCAGCTATACTATAATCCATAGTATATTTATCAAATTTATTTTCTCCGGTTTTTTTATAAAGCTGTACTAATATTTCATCTCCAAGAGATTTACCCTCTCTAATCTGACTTTTGCTAATACATCCCTTTGTTCCTTTTTCAATTTCAATTACAAATCCATTTATACTTTCCATGGATTTTATAATCCTAGCAATATAAATACCGTCTCTTTCATCGATATTTATATTTTCCAATAATCTTAATTTATTATTTACCGTATATCCAACAGTTATTTTGTCTTCTTTTTTGTATATAAAATAATATTTCATTACCTTCCTAGTAACCTTTCAAAAAAACTTTTTTGAACTTCATATTTTTCCTGACCTAAGTATACTTTCCAAATTCCATTTAAAGATTCATCCTTAGTATTTGAATCTATTTCAGTTTCTCCTAATATAATATAATTTTCATTATCTAAAGACTTTTTTATTTTTGAATTTATTCTTTTATTTATAGACAGATTATTTATAAAATACTTATTTCCATTATCGACTTTAAAAACATAGTCTGCTATAATGTCTGTTTCCTTAATATTCTTTAAAATTTCTTCATTTGAATTGATTATTATATAGTCAAATTCCAAAATATTGTCTATCTTACTAAAGTCTTCATTTTCCATAATATATTTATCTCTTTTATAGGCACTAGGCATAATCATTAAATTATCATTTAATTCTAAAATACTTTGGTCTAAATCACAAATACCTGAAAAATAATCTAGGTAGTCGTATATTATATAATCTTCAATTCCAAAATATATTTCTAAATCTCTATTACCTTCCATATTTATTATTAAAACTTTTTTATCTTTAGATAAAAAACTAGAAAGGCTTGAAATATACAAGTACTTTCTAGTTTTATCCTCAGATGAAATATATATCTTTTTCATCTTAACCTCTATTCATCATCTATTGTTTCATTATTATCGTTATTATCGTTATTGTCGTCATTATTATTATAATTATTGTTACTATAGCTATTTCCATTAGAAGGATAAACTTCCATAGCAGCACCTAAAACCTCTCTCATTAAAGGTGTAATATTTTGACTTGTTCCTGCTTGAATTACAACTGCTGCAACAACATATTGTGGATCCTCGTAGGGAGCAAAGCCTATCATCCAGCCATGGTCACTATATTCTTTTCCCGTTACAGGATTTTTTAATCCTGTTTCTGCTGTACCGGATTTTATTCCCATTTCAAACGGCAATTTTCCAAGTACATTACTATTTAAGGCATCCTTTGATGCCATATTAGTACCTTCTCTAATAATATCTATATAACTATAATCATCAATATCTATTCTTTCAGATGTTGGTGTATTTTCATAAACAGCAACCCCATCTTTACTATTAACAACTTTATCTACAACAGATACCTTATTCTTATATCCTCCGTTAGCGATTGTTGACATATACCTAGCCATTTGTAGAGGTGTATAAGCATTTTGTCCTTGTCCTATTACTACATTTAGACTATCACCTATTAACCATTCCGATTGATCTAAGTAGTCGTATTTAATTTTAGTTGAAAAAGACCTGTCATCTGAACCTATTTTTACATTAGGATCAAAACCAAGCTCCTTAAGTCTTTTAATTACCTCTGATTCAGAAGGAACTACTTCCTCATCTATCCAAGATGTTATTTCCTTAATCAAATCCTGTAGATCCTCATCTGAAGTCTTTTTATCAACTAAGCAAGATTTAGCATTTTCCTCTAAAAATTTAATAAATTGATTTCTATAGGAAGCTTTTTTTATTTTTCTATCTGGTAAAATACCTGAAGACTCAGCAGGAATATTAATATCAATTCCTGTTTTTTCTCCTAAGCCTAACATCTTAGCATATTTTTCAATACTATCAACTTCTAATTTAAATTTGCTACCATCCTTAGACTCTCCCTCTTCTCCCAAAGCTAATTTATAAAAATAAATATTACAAGAATCTTTAATAGCATCTTTTAAAGTTTCGTTTCCATGCATTCCACCATGGCTACCCCAAACAGCATCTTGAAAAACCCTTCCTCCTACTTTAATATGTCCTGAACAATTAATAGGATGATCTGGATTTAAACCTGAGCTTAAACCAGCTAATGATGTAGCCAATTTAAATGTTGAACCAGGCTGTATTGCTGATTGCATTGCTATATTTAACAAGGGCCTAGGTGCAAACATATCCCTTTCGTCTTTTGGAAATAAATTCTTCCAATCACTTGATGAAATACCTGTTGAAAACATATTTAAATTTACTCCAGGTTCATTTGCCATGGCAACAAGTTGACCAGTTTTTGCATCTAAAACCACAACAGCGCCACTAGTTGCATCTTTGTATTGGCCATTTGAGGAATTAACTAAATTAACATCTCCCCAATCGGAATTAAACACATTATCCCCTGTTAGAGATGATATAGTTTCTTTTAATGCACCTTCTGCAGCTTGTTGAATTTTTCTATCAATAGAGGTATATACATCTTTTCCTGGTGTAGGTTTTGTTTCTCCAAGGACTTCTGTAGTATTTCCCCTATTGTCTACCATAACCCTTTTAAAACCATTTTCGCCTTTTAATTGTAATTCTTGGCCTTCTTCCACTCCAGTCTTTCCTATTAAAGAATCGGCATTGTATTTTTCTTCTTTTAAGTAGGTGTTAATTTCACTTTCTGTTGAAATTTTTCCCATATAGCCTATAACATGGGAAGCTAACTCACCATGAGGATAGTATCTAATAGATTCAGAATCAACAAAAATCCCTGAATCATCTGTAAAGTTTTCCTTTATTTTTGAAAATGTAACCTCACTTATATTATAGGTTAAATCTAAAGGAACATATCTTAAGTCCCCATGTTTTTCAAGGGCATCATAAATCTTAATAATATTATAAGTATCATAATCCGAATATTTATCTACTTCATATTTTTCCTTTATGGCCTTGTATAAATTTTTCACACCATCTTCTTCATCTACTTTATATTTTTCATATAGGTCTGAAATGTTTTTTTCATAGGTATATACCCAATCAACTACAGATATTTGAGGAGTTATATTTAATTCAGTATTTATTTTTTGTGCAATAAACTTTATTTTATCCGATGTAATAAAATCTTCCAGTAAATCATTTTCAATTAATAATTTAATTAATAAATCTTTAGCATTTATATCCTTATTCTTATCCTTTGATTTATATTTTATACTTGCAACTGGATTATTCTTATTAGACTCATCAATATCGACTACTATATCATTATCTATGTTTTTCTTTCTCAATATTTCCAAGGCTATTTTAGCTGGAACAACAACATTATCATCTTCAGAACTTGCATTTAAGGTAACATTGTCTAGTAATTGAGGTAAACTTGAGTCTTTAACTATTTCAACAAAGTCATCCTTTGCATCTGAATCTAAAGTAATTCCTGAATGATTTTTTGAAAGGGTTGCTTTAATTTCCAATAGTGATTCCTCATCTTGAAAACCTAATTTTTTTATTACTAAATTCTCTTCTAACTTCCTATCTTTTAAAAGGTCGTAAACAATTTTTCTTCCTACAGGATGATTTAATATATTTCGAATAATTCCTTCATCCTCTTTAGCATAATTTGCTAAAAACTCATAGGGACTTTGGTTTTCTTCATATCCCTTGTCCTTTAAAAAATCATTGTTTTCAACATCTTCAAATTCTAGTTTATCCATTCCAGAACTTAAAGGTAAATTATAACCCTTGTTTTTTATACTCTTAATAATTGAATCGACTACTCTGTATTTGTATTCACCATTTTTAGTATTTTCTTTGTACTCTTCTTTAATAAGAGTAGGAACTAAATTATTTTCTATAATAATTCTTACTGTTTTTTCAATTGGACTTTCATCTTCTGAAATATAATCATCTTTATTTTTATAGGAAATTATATTATAAGATATAGGATATTCCATATTATAAGTAGCACCATCTAAGTCTAAATACCTACTTAATTTAAGAAGATTTTCATTTTTTTCTTCACTAGCTAATAATGTAAATTCATCCTTCATAATAGAAGCTGTATATACAGTTTTATTTCCTGCTAATACATCTCCATTACGGTCATAAATATTTCCTCTTGGGGCTACTATTTCTACCTCTCTGATTCTAGAATTTTCAGAAATATCCCTATAATAATTGCCTTTTATTATGGTTAAATAAGCCAGTCTTATAAAAAGCAAAAACATTGTAATAAAAAGAATTATTTTTATAGCATAAAATCTATCCTTTCCTTCAATGTTCTTAAAAAATTTTCTAATTATTTTTTTTATACTATTCATACAGACACCAACTATAATCTAAATCTAGGAAAAACAAATATTTTCTTAAATAAATAAAATACTAAAATATATAACAGGGAATTTAAAATTACCTCTATAATAATAGGACCTAGTAAATAACTAAAAAATCCGGCTTTATCCCCTATTATTTTAACAATTAGAGAATTGCCTAAAAAATTTCCTACAGTAGATACAGCAGTTAAAATAACACCTGTCCTAATATCTTCCTTGTTTATTCCAGCTTCAGAATTCCCTATTAAAAAGCCAATAACAAAATACATTAAGGCCCTAATACCAAGGACTTTAGAAAATAATATATCTTCTATAAGTCCTATTATTAAGCCACCAAAACCACCTACATAGGGTCCAAATCCTATTGCTAAACTTACAACTACAGGTATGGATATATTTGCATGAACCGATAATATTTCAATTCTAGAAAATACAGTTGCTTGTAATATTAAATTTACTAAAACTACTATTGCTATTTTAAATCTATTCATTGTCTAATTCCTGTTCATTTTTTAAAATTAAAACTCTGTAAATGTTATTAAAGTCTACAGGTGATTCAATTATTATTTTTTTCTCAGTATCACTTTCGTCTTTAATTACTTCCTTTATTTTTCCAATGTATAAATTTGGAGGATATACTCCACCAAGTCCTGAAGTATAAATTGCATCTCCTTCTGTTACATTAGCCTCTGTTCTATACATTATCCCTTCAATATTGTTTTTGTTTCCACCTGTTATGGCACCTATTTCCCCAGATTTAGAAGTTCTAAAGGAAACTCCTGCACTAGAATCGGTTATTGAAGAAACCTTAGCGTAATTAAGTCCTACATCTACTACAGTACCAATAAGCCCTTGAACTATGGTACCATCTTCCCCTATTACTCCTTGTACAATGGCATCTTTTTCTTTAACACCACTAGCTGTACCTTTGTCAATAGTAAATCTATCATAAACATTGGAAGAATCAACTCCAACTATATATGCTTTTTTATAATTTTTCTTGTCTTTTTTTATTAAATCATATTCTGTTTTTAAATACTCTTCATTGTTTATAACCATTTCCATATTTTCAACTTGTTTTTTTAATATTGCATTTTCAGCATTTAACTCAGCATTTTCTTTTCTCATATCTGCTGAACCAAATAAAAACTCAAGTCCATCTATTAATTTGGAAGATGTAAAATATACAACTTTAGTTATTGGAGTAGTAATAGTTCCAACAATATTTCCCCCAAAGGATAAAAGTCTATTATCTCCTTTACTTGTAACAATTAATGATATTAAAAACAAAACTGTTGTAATAAAAATAACATATCTTCTTTTTTTGTTATTATTTCTAAAACTATTGTTCATTTTTCTTCCTAATAAATAACTTTCTTTTTTTTGTAATTAGTTCTATGGCTTTTCCTATTCCAATTCCTGTTACATCTATAGGATTTTCACTTACCTTAGTTTCAATTAAAATATTTTCCCTTATACTATCTGCAAATCCTTCAAGATTAGCTAAACCACCACATATAACCATTCCATTCATAACTACTTCCCCAGAAATTTCAGGAGGAGTTTTTTCCAAAACCGTTCTTATTGATGTAAAAGTTTCGTTAACTAGTGGCATTACACACTCTAATAGATCTGCTGCCGAAATCTCTACTACCTTCGGCATACCTGTTATAAGATCTTTTCCACTAATACTTGCCTTTCTAGATTGACTTTCCTTCTTTAAAGAACAAATATTATTTTTTAAATATTCACAAGTAGTATTTCCTACTAGGAAATTATGTTTTTTCTTTATATATTTTCTAATATTCCTGTCAACATTGTCTCCGCCGTACTTTACTGCATTAGCTGCAACTACTCCAGCTAAGGACACAATTGCTGTCTCTATTGTACCGGCTCCAATATTTACGATTAAATTCCCCTGTGGTTTATTTATATCATAGCCCATACCTAAGGCTGCTGCTATATTTTCTTCTATTAATACAACATCTCTACAACCAGCATATATTACTACATCTTCAACTGCCCTTCTTTCAATATCCGTTAAAAAGGAAGGTATAGTAACTACAGCTCTAGGTTGAATTAATGTAAAACCCTTAATAGCTTTTTTTATAAAATAAGATAACATTGCTCTTGTTAATTCAAAATCTGCAATAGCACCATTTTCCAACGGTCTTACTGCCATAATATTTTCAGGAGTCTTCCCAAGCATATTTTTTGCCTCAATACCAACAGCTAATAATTCATAAGTTGTTAAATCAATAGCTACAACGGAAGGCTCATTAATTAATATGTTACCGTTTATATCTGATATTACGGTATTTGCCGTTCCTAAATCTATTCCTATGTCCTTTGCAAAAATTTTAAAAAATGATGGCATTCTTTACTCCTTAAAAATATTCTTTCTCTTTTAAACTTAAAAATTGGCCATCGCCAATTATAAGATGGTCCAAAACTTGAATTCCTACTATATTGCCAGTTTCCACTAAACGCTTTGTAATTTGAATATCATCCTTGCTTGGAGTAAGATCTCCACTTGGATGATTATGTACAAGTATAATTGAATTTGCACTTTTCTTTATAGCTTGTTTGAAAACTTCCCTTGGATGTACTAAAGAACTATTTAAAGTTCCTTCAGAAATTAGTTCTTTAGATATTATTTTATTTTTAGTATTTAATAATAAAACATAAAAACATTCTTTCAGTTTATTTCTTAATTCTTCCATAAAAATATTAGCAACTGAATTAGGACTATTAATTGTATATTCATTAAATGATTTTCTAATATTTAATCTTTTAGATAATTCCAAGGCAGCTATAATTTTACTTGCTTTAGAAATACCTACACCTTCTATTTCCATTAATTCATTTAATGTAATATCCATATGATTATTCTCTCTTTTCATCATATGTAAAATATTTCTTGCAAGCTCTATTGCATTGTGTTTTTTTGAGCCTGTTCCTAAAATAACAGCTAATAATTCCTCATCAGATAAATACCCGACTCCATATAAGGCTAATTTCTCCCTAGGTTTATCTTCGTCTTTTAAATCTTTTATTCTTAATCTATACTCATTGTTGTATTTTTGATTTTCCATTATTGTTTAACACCTTTAAGAGCTTTCTAGAAACAAATTTAGATGATAAGCCAACAAAATAACCAGTAAATATTCCTATAAAAGTTAAAAATGGTAAATATGTGAAAATTTTAAAATTATTTAATACTAGACTAGCCACTAGTATTTGTCCAATATTAAAAGCAAAAGCCCCTAATTCACTTATACCTATTAAGCTTAGTTTACCTAATAAATATCTGTAGGATAAAGCCATTACAATAGCGCTAAAAATAGTTCCTGTAAGACTGTAAGGCAAGGAACTAAGATTTCCTGCAACAAGTACCTGTAGGAAGGATTTTAAAATAGACACTACTAAAGTTTCTTTAAAACCAAAGCATATTAAAGTAACTAAAATTACTATATTAGATAATCCTAATTTAGCACCTGGAACTGGTATTGGAAGGGGAATAATACTTTCAAATAAGGAAATAACTAAAGAAAGAGTCGTTAACAAGGATAAAAAAATAATTTTTCTCATTTTAATATATAGTAGCGTCTAGGTCCAATAAATCCTTATCACTTTTAATTTCAATAACCAATCTATTTGGAACACACACTATTATTTCTCCTATATTTTTAATATAACCCTGCTTTACATCTAATTTATCTGGACAAGTAGCCTCTATAACACGAACCTTGTCCTTATTAATTTCTAATATATTTTCTCCAAATTTACTTTTTATTGGATATGTTTTTTTAGATGAAGTACCAAAGGTTATTTGCTTTACTTCTTCCCCATTTACTTGAACACTTACATATTTATTTCCACTATTAATATTTGTTAAATTTATTATCAAAAATAATGAAATTGATGAAATAAAAATGAACAAAACCACTATTTTATCACCTTTAGTCATTATCAACCTCTTTGAATATTCTTTAAATAGTTTATCATTAAAAAATACCTTTTACAAGGTAATAAAAAAGAGAATCTTACGATTCTCCCTTATATAAAAAACTTAATTATGAACTAAATCCTTTTTAATATCAAATGCACCTTCAAAATCTTTAATTGAATTTTGTGGACACTTAACAACACACATGCCACAATTTATACAAACATCTTCATCAATATAGGCCAAATTGTTTTTAACCTTTATTGCATCTACTGGACAGTTTCTTTCACATATTTTACATCCAATACAACCAACATCACAACTTGGTCTAACATCTTTACCCTTGTCTAAACTATTACAAAGAACAGCAACCTCTTGATCATAAGATATTAATTCAATTAAATCCCTTGGACAAACTGCCATACATAATTCGCAGGCTGTACATTTTTCTTTGTCAACTTTTGCAATACCATCAATAATATGTAAAGCATCAAATTGACATTGTTCAACACAAGTACCACAGCCAAGACAACCATAGGTACATGATTTATGACCTCCCTGTAGTGCTTGGTCTGCCCTACAATCAGGAATTCCTATATAATCAAATTTATCCTTTGCTACTTCCCTAGTTCCTTGACATTTTACATATGCAACCTTTTTATCTGCCGCTGAAGCATTTGCTCCTAATAATTCAGCTAATCTTTCTGTTAGGTCTGCTCCTCCTACTGGACACGCCGATAATGATGCACCTTCATATATAATTGCATTAGCCAAACCGTCACAGCCAGGAAAACCACAGGCTCCGCAGTTTGCTCCAGGTAGCTCATTTCTTACTGCTTCAACCCTTTCATCTACAGGAACATGAAAAACATTTGAAGCAAAACCAAGAATTATAGCAAAAATTATTGCTAAAACCCCTAAAACCCCTACGGCAATTAAAATACTGTTTAAATCCATAGCTACCTCCTATACTAAACCTGAGAAACCTAAAAATGCCATTGCCATTAAACCAATAGCTACTAAGGCAATAGGTACTCCTTTAAAAGCTTTTGGTACGTCTGCAAGTTCTAGTTTTTCTCTAATTGCTGATAATAAAACTATAGCAATGAAAAATCCTATTGAAGAACCTAAAGCAGATGCTACTGTTTCTATTAAATTATAGCCTTCTTGAATATTTGCAATTGCTACTCCAAGTACAACACAGTTTGTTGTTATTAATGGTAAATAAACACCTAATGCACTATATAGACCTGGTGTCATTTTCTTTAAAACCATTTCGACAAATTGTACCAATGTTGCAATTACTAAAATGAACACTATAGTTTGTGTATATTCTAATTTAAGTGGAACTAATAAAAAATACTGTATAGCATAGGTTACAACTGAAGCTATTGTAATAACAAATGTTACAGCAAGTCCCATTCCTGCAGCAGTTTCTGTTTTTGTAGAAACCCCGATTAGAGGACAAATACCTAAGAATTGGCCTAGTACATAGTTGTTTACAAGTATGTATAATACCAATATTTTAAAAATACTTGATAATAATTCCATTCTTAATTATCCTCCTTTGCTTTCTTTTCTTTTTTGCTAATAATAAAATTAAAAGCTGCTAATATACAACCTAGAAGTATAAATGAACCAGGTGCTTGAGCAATAATTCCTATAGGTTTAATTGTTTCTCCAGATAAAAATTCAAATCCTAAAATAGAACCTGCTCCTAATACCTCTCTGAAAAACGCTAAAATAGTTATAACTACTGTATATCCAATTCCATTTGCTATACCGTCTATTACTGATAATAAAGGTCCATGACTATTAGCAAAGCCTTCAGCTCTTGCTAATATAATACAGTTAACAACTATTAACGGTATAAATATTCCCAGTGCATCATATAGCGGTGGTAAATAGGCCTTAATAACCATATCTACAACTGTAACAAATGTAGCAATAACAACTATATAACAAGGAATTCTTATATCGTCTGGAATGAAATTTCTAAGTAGTGAAATAACAAGATTTGATAAGGTTAAAACCACCATTAAAGATATTCCCATTCCTAAAGCATTAATTACAGATGTACTAACACCTAAAACAGAGCATAATCCTACAAGTTGAATAAGTACCGGATTGTTTTTTATTATTCCGTCTTTAAATAGTTTCTTAATACTCATAATTCCCTCCTTATATTCCTAGCTCTGATAAAGCTTTTACAGCTCCGTTTAATCCACTAAGAATACCTTTAACAGATATAGTCGTCCCTGATATTGCTTGAATATCATAGTCCGTACTAGGATTTGACGCTGATACTATTTCTTGATCTATTTTATTTCCTACAACAGATGAAACGAATGGTTCTTCTGCAACTTGAGAACCAAATCCCTTTGTTTCAGAGGATACTAAAACTTTGTAGCCTAATATTGTAGCTTCTTTGTCTACTCCTATAACAAAAGTAATAGGTCCACCATAGCCTTTCCCGTTGACTTTAAATACATAACCAACTTCTTCCCCACCGGAATAGGCTAAAACAATGTCCTCTACATTTTCATTTCCCTCTACAACTTTAGTATATATATCTTTATCGGTTTCACTTAAAGATTTAAAATCATCAGCTGTTTCAAATACCTCTTTAAGAGAGTCACTATATTCTTTAGCTTCCCTTTCAGTAACAATAGGAGATGTCATTCCATTTACTACAGCTAATACTGCTGTTGCAACAGCTGTAATAACAAATAATTTAACTGCTAAAACCACAGTATTTCTCATTATTTCCTACCTCCTTTTCCATATGCCTTAGGAGTTGTAAGTTTTTCTATTAATGGTGTAGCTACATTCATTACTAAAATAGAATAGGAAACACCTTCAGGTAAAGACCCAAATACTCTAATAGCTGCTGTAATTAAACCACAACCTAGAGCAAATACTATTTGTCCCTTTTTACTTACAGGTGCTGTTACATAATCTGTAGCCATGAAAAATGCCCCTAAAATTAATCCACCGTATAAAACTTGATCTAATAATTTATTTGCAGGAATTCCAAAAGCAAATAAAAATACTACAGTTGATAATATGTATACCAAAGGTATTCTAATTGATATAACTTTTCTTATTATTAAATATAATGCCCCTATTAATAAACAAACAGCAGAAACTTCCCCAATAGTTCCTGGCATTTTTCCTATAAATGCATCCATTAAAGTAACTGCTTCACCGCCACCTAATGGTGTTGCTGTTGCTACTGCATCTACACCTGGTGCAACAAAATTAGCCATTTCCTTTGGCCAAGAAGCCATTAAAGCAGCCCTTGCAGCTAATGCAGGATTCATAAAGTTACTACCTATTCCACCAAATAATTGCTTAACTACTACTATTGCAAAAAAACTACCAAATGCCACCATGTAAAATGGCAATGTTGACGGTACATTAAAAGCTACTAATATACCTGTTACTACTGCCGATAAATCCGTTATTGTACTTTCTTTTTTCGTTATTTTTTGAAAAACAAATTCAGATAAAACTGCTGCTGCTACTGAAACTAAAACAAGCATTAATGCTCTTAATCCAAAAAAATAAGTCCCAGCAATTAAGGCAGGTACTAAAGCAATCACTACATCTAACATAATTCTAGAACTAGTTTCAGAAGATCTTATATGTGGTGTTGCTGACACAGTTAAAATATTATCGAAATTTGTTTCACTTACTTTTATATTTTCCTTATCCACAATATCCCTCCTTACTTTTTAGTTGATGCAGCTCTAAGCTCTCGTTTCCCATGTCTAATTGCTTCTACTAATGGACGTTTTGAAGGACATACATATGAACATGAACCACATTCAATACAATCCATTATATTAAGCTTTTCAGCCTCTTCAAATCTATTATTTAGTACATTTTGTTGTAAATATAAAGGCATTAAATATACAGGGCAAACATCTACACATTTACCACATTTTATACATGCAGTAATTACTGGAGGTTTTGCCTCTTCTTTATTCATAACAATAATTCCACCATTTGCCTTTAAGGTTGGAGAGTCTATTGTAAATTGAGCTTCCCCCATCATAGGTCCACCTATGATTATTTTTCCTGGTTCTTCCTTAAATCCACCACAATATTCTAAAACTTCTTTTAATGAAGTACCAACTTTTACAAGTAAATTTTTAGGGTTAGCAATAGCTGATCCAGTAACGGTGACAACCTTTTCATATAATGGCTTTCCCAAAATTACCGCATCATATATTGCTGCTGCAGTACTGGAATTTATTACCTGAACACCTTCTTCTGTACTTCTTAAAGAAGATGGCATTTTCATTCCAAGTATTGAATCTATAAGTCTTCTTTGATCCCCTTGAGGATATTTGGTTTTAAGTACACTTACTTCAATACCATTAAGCTTTTTAGTCTCCTCTGAAACCCTCTTAATGGCTTCCGGCTTGTTGCTTTCAATGCCTATGTAACCGTTTGGAGCTCCCATGGCCTTCATTACTATATCTAAACCTACAACTACCTTTTCAGGATATTCTTCCATAGTAACTTGATCGCCAGTTAAATATGGCTCACATTCTGCACCATTTACCAATACATAATTTATTGTATCCTTAGGGTTTTTGTTAATTTTTACATGGGTAGGAAAACCTGCTCCACCTAATCCGACAATTCCCGCTTCCCTTACTCTTCTAACTATTTCCTTTGGTTCAAGCTTTGTATAGTCATCATTATAAGGTTCATAACCTATTTCATTTTTACCATCGGATTCTATAACTATGGCCTTAGTTTTAACGCCACTTACAGTTGTTATTTCTACAATCTTTTTTACAACCCCACTTACACTTGAATGTACTGGAGCAGTAATTGTAGCATCAGCATCACCGATTTTTTGTCCAACTTTTACTTCATCACCAATTTTTACCAATGGCTCACAAGGAGCTCCTGTATGTTGATGAAGTGCTATTGTAACAGTCTCTACATTTGGACCAGTTTCAATTGAATATTTGTTTGTTAATTCTTTAAAGTCGTGCATATGAACTCCGCCTTTAAAGGTTAACTCTCTACTATCCATAACACCCCTACCTTTCTATTTTTACATACTGGTGCAGAGAAAGGGATTTGAACCCTCATGAGTTGTCCTCACTACCCCCTCAAGATAGCGTGTATACCAATTCCACCATCTCTGCATGCTGTATATAATACATTATTATATCAAATTTTTCTAAAAATTACTATTAAATCCTTTATCTGAATAAAATAGTTGTTTAGCCAAGTTTTTGGAGATTTCTGTATACCATCTTCGAGTTTTGTATCTCCATAAAGCTTTTTATATGCCTCGTAATTATTATTTACTTTAACAATATAGTATCTGGCTTCATCAATTGGTATATTTTCCAATCCCTTACCATTTTTACCAACTATTTCAGTATCAATCCATTCTTGTACATTTCCCATTCCACCATTGTAAGCAACAATTGCTAAATCAACGTCTTTAAAATGGTTTATTAAATAGGATAAATAATATGTTCCTATTTTAATATTTGATTCTGGATCTTTTAACATACTTTCATCATAGTCGATTTTCATTTTCCCTGTTACCCATTCAGCAGTTTCGGGAACAAGTTGCATTAGTCCAACGGCATTCATATGGGACTCTGCGTCTGTCCTAAAGTTACTTTCCACTTTAATAACCGACAATACCAATAATGGATCTACATTATATTCTTCAGCATACTTGTTTACATACTCCATATATTCTACAGGTCTGCTGGATGTTCCATAAGCTACTACTGCAAAACTCGCTAAAATTGCAACTATTATTAAAGCAATTAGTAGCTTAAATAATTTTTTTATTACTTTCATCTAGTTTCTCCGCCATTAAAAAATTTTCTATTTTTAGTCTAAAGTCTTCCATACTTCCATTATTCTCTATAATGTAGTCTATTTTCTTGGAAAATTTATTTGTATTTTCAATATTGTCTACTAAAACCATAGCTTCTTCTCTGGTAATATTGTTTCTCTTAATTAATCTTTCTATTTGTAATTCTTTTTCAATTGTAATTAATATTAATTTAAAGTCATTTGTTCTTTTAAGCAACTCTTTTTCTACCTTATAATATAAGGGAATTTCAATAAAAATATTCTCTTCACTTTTGGAAATATATTCAACAATTCTATCTAGTACCTTAGGATGTACTATGTTTTCCAATAATTGTTTTTTCTCTTTATTGTTAAAAACAATGTTGCCCAATAACTTTCTGTTAATATTACCATCTACTAGAATAGTATTTCCAAAATTAAGAGTCAACTGTTTTTTAATAAAATCTTCATTATATAATTCGTGAACTATTTTATCTGCATCTATTACTTTAAAGCCTTTTTCTCTTAAAATATTTGAGAAGGTGCTTTTTCCTGAACTAATGGTTCCGGTAATAATAAATACTTTCTTATTTTGATTCATACCAGCTATCGCCTATATTAATATCCACTTTTAAATCTACTTTTAATTTTACTGCATTTTCCATAATTTCTTTTAATAATTTAGTAACCTCTTCCAATTCATCTTCTGTAGTTTCTATAATTAATTCGTCATGGACTTGTAAAATTAATTTAGATTTTAAATTTCTTTCTTTTAACTTATTATAAACTTCAATCATTGCAATTTTAATAATATCTGCTGCCGAGCCTTGTATAGGAGTGTTTAAGGCTACTCTTTCACCAAATCCTCGAATATTGAAGTTTTTAGAATTAAGTTCTGGAATATATCTTCTTCTATGCATAATTGTTTCTACATAGCCTTGTTCTTTACCAACTTCTACAATTTCTTCCATGTATTTTTTAATGCCTTTGTAGGTGTTTAAATAGTTTTCAATATATTCCCTTGCTTCTTTTCTCGTTATATTTAAATCTTGAGATAAACTATAATCCCCTATTCCATATACAATTCCAAAATTTACCGCCTTAGCATTAGATCTATCTAATGATGTAACCTTATCAAAATCTACATTAAAGACTTCTGAAGCTGTTTTTCTATGAATATCCAAACCTTCTTTAAAAAACTGTAACATTACTTCGTCATTTGCAAGATGGGCAAGTACCCTTAATTCAATTTGAGAATAATCGGCATCTACAAGTTTTTTACCTTCTCCTGCTACAAAAGCTTTTCTAATAAGTCTACCTTCTTCGGTTTTTACTGGAATATTTTGTAGATTTGGATCAATAGAACTAATTCTTCCTGTAACAGCTATAGTTTGATTAAAGGTAGAATGTATTCTTCCATCTTCTCCAATTAATTTCAAAAGTCCGTCTATATAAGTAGTAGTAAGTTTTTTTACAGTTCTATAACGTAAAATTCTATCTACTATTTCGTGACTTCCTTTTAATTTATCAAGTACTTCTGCATCAGTTGAATATCCTGTTTTTGTTCTCTTAATTACTGGTAGTTGTAATTTGTCAAAAAGAATCTCCCCTAATTGTTTAGGACTATTAATATTAAATTCCATTCCTGCATCTTCATAGATTTTTTCTTCTAATTCTTGTATTTCTT
The DNA here is from genome assembly GCF_049276255.1 of Miniphocaeibacter sp. Taxonomy (NCBI): domain Bacteria; kingdom Bacillati; phylum Bacillota; class Tissierellia; order Tissierellales; family Peptoniphilaceae; genus Miniphocaeibacter; species Miniphocaeibacter sp. The sequence goes on along the minus strand of NZ_JBASWB010000073.1, from coordinate 22,576 downwards.
CATTGAATTTATTACCTAAGTCCGTTAAATAATCAGCATCTACTTTAAATCCTTCAACTTCCATACTAGCTAATACTTTAATAAGAGGCAGCTCCACATTAAAGTATAATTCATGCATCTGTCTTTCTTCAATGATCTCTGTCAAATTACCTCTTAAATCTTCAGTAACAGACATATACATTGCTATATATTTGCCTAATTGCTCTTCTTCAATTTCCTTGAGCTTTTTCTTTTTCTTTCCCTTTCCAAATATTTCCTCATTTGAAAACAAGTCTCTATTTAAATAGAGTTTCGCTGTTTTATCTATTTCATATGAATTTTTAGAAGGGTCAATTAAATATTCAGCAACTGTTAAGTCCTCATAAGGAGCCTTTAAATCTATACCATTTCTAAGTAAGTAATATATATCAGATTTTAAATCATAACTTAATTTAGTAAAGGCTTCATTTTCAAAAATATCTTTAAACTCCAGTAACTCTTCTTCATTTTCCAGTAAATAAATATATACTTTATCCTCACCTATTATTTTGAAAGCAAATATTTCAGGTTTACTGTGAATATAATTACTACCATTATAAAATAGGTGAAAAACAAAATCTTTTTTACCATTCTTTAAGTTCTCTAATATTTTTGATGGATTATTTATAAAAATATATTCAAAATCATCTTCATATTCAATTTCTTCTACTGGTAACTTCTTTATAAAGGTGCTAAACTCTAATTTTTCATACTTTTCTTTTAATTCCTCGTAATTCGGTTCCTCTATTTTATATTTTTCTATATCTATATCCATTGGAACTTCTAGGAAAATAGTACCTAATTTTTTACTTAAATATGCTAGAGTCTCATTTTCCTCTAATTTCTTTTTCAAGGCCTTACCGGAAATATTATCTATATTAGCATATACATTTTCAATAGAATCATATTCACGTATAAGCTTTAAGGCCGTTTTTTCTCCAACACCTGGTACACCTGGAATATTATCTGATGGATCTCCCATTAAACCCTTTACATCTATTAATTGAATTGGTTTTAATTCATATTTTTCCTCTACCAATTCCTCATTATATTCATCTACATCAGTAATACCTCTTCTAGTTAATAAAACTTTTATATTTTCATCAACTAGTTGTAAATAGTCCTTATCTCCAGTAACTAATATAGTGTCATAATTTTCTTCCTGGGCTTTTTTAGCTAAAGTACCAGCAATATCATCTGCTTCATAGCCATCCTGTTCTTCAAATTTAACATTTAAAGAGTTTAAAATATCCTTTAATATTCCAAACTGACTGCTTAATTCAGATGGTGCCTTATCCCTATGACCTTTATAGGCCTCATAGTCCTCATGTCTAAAAGTAGGAGCTGATTTATCAAATACTACACAAATATTGTCCGGCTTATATTCATCTACTACCTTATAATACATATTTAAAAAACCATAAACCCCATTTGTAAAAATTCCATCTTTAGTTGTAAGATTTCTTATTGCATAAAATGCTCTAAAAATTAAACTAGAGCCATCTATTATCATAAATTTTTTATTCATCCTGTCCTCCATACAAACTCTATTATAGTATATACTTTAATGACTTGTAAAACTAGCCGTTAATAATAGAATTTTTCACCTAAAAATGTTATAATAGGTATACACGGGGATGACACTGGTTTCGACGGGGATATTGAATCTGGAATAGCGAGCCGTTTTCGTCTAAAAACGTTAAACATGGGCAAATAAATATAAACGCTGAAGATAATAATTTAGCATTAGCTGCTTAATAGCAGCCTAATAGTCCATTTAAGCTTTCTCGCCGCTTAAATCTGACTTCATAATTAGCGAGAACGTTAGTTGAGAATTCTTCGACTCAACTTCCTATAAGAAGATACCCGATACAATAATTTGTTAATTGTTTAGTGTTGAGGGGAAAATAATACAATTAACTGCGCTCGGAGAGATTCCCTTGGATATATTTTCGGACGTGGGTTCAACTCCCACCATCTCCACCATACATATTATTGGTGTTGAGATAATAATAAAATAAATTTCCGATTAAATATATGATATCTTAAATCATAAATAAAAATGGCATGGACTTTTAATCTCCATGTCTTATTTTTTATAATTTTATATAAATTTATTATAAGCTTAAATCATGTATGGGAAATAAGATTTATTACTACAAATTTATGGAGGTTTTTTATGTATAATTTAAAAAATGATTTAATAAATAAATTAAAGGAAAGAGTAGACTATGAAATAACCGATATTAGCTTCCTTGACGATAGTGACAACACAGAAATTTTTATAGATGATGCAATTCATCAAGAAGTTGCCAGTTTAGGTTTAGATTACGAAGACGAATACGAGTTTTTAGATGAGTATGAAGATGATATAAAAGAACAAATTAGAAATTATATGTATGAAAAATCTCAAAAGCATAAGGAAGACGATCTAATCTAATAAAATTTAAATCTAAGGCTTAAGGAGGAATATTATGGCAGATAAATTAGATATTTTAGTTACCTTAGATGAAAACTATCTTAATCCACTAAAAGTCATGCTTACATCTATTTACTTTAATAATCCAAATGAAAGTTTTAATATTTGGCTTATTCATGAAATAATCCCAAAAGAAAAACTAGATAATCTAAGAAAACTAATAGATTTTTTCCACTGGGAATTAAATGACATAAAAATAGATAATAATTTATTAAAAGATGCTCCTACTAAAAAACAATATCCTAAGGAAATGTATTTTAGATTACTATCCGGAGAAATAATACCTAAAAATATAAATAAAATACTCTATCTTGATCCTGATATTCTCGTTATTAATCCCTTAATTGATTTATGGAATACAGATTTAAACGATTATATGATAGCTGCTTCTACTCATACAGGCATAACCGATATTACTACAGAGATTAATAAAATCCGTCTAGGAAATGACAATAAGTATTATAACTCAGGAGTAATGTTAATGGATTTAAGAAAAACCAGGGAAGTAATTAATTTAAAAGATATTACAAATACTATTAATAAATATGGTAATCAATTATTATTACCTGATCAAGATATTCTTAACTATTTATATAGTCAGTATATTAAGGAAGTAGCTGAAGAAATCTGGAATTATGATACAAGAAAATACTTAAGCTATTTTACACGAAGTTTAGGTGAACATAGTCTTCAATGGGTTATGGAAAATACATCTATACTTCATTTTTGTGGCAGACCAAACCTTGGGAGCCAAAAAGTAACAGTAGGTTTACTGCCCTGTATCTTAATTATAAACAATTACTAAATAGAATAGAAAACAACTATTAATATATTTTATCTTAAAAGAAAAAACCCTAAAAATTAAACTTATAAGTTGATTTTTTAGGGTTTTTCTAACTCTTAACAAGATTAATATTCTCTTTCTGCAAAAGCTTCAATTATATTTAAAATTCCAAAAATCATAAAATAGGAACCTACTAAATAAGTTATTGTTAATGCAGCACTAAATGGATTCTTTAGTAGTAATATACCTATAATTATCCCTAATATATTTATAACTACCTTAAACCAATAGTAACTATTGCTAATTATTTTTGCTAATCCGCTATTTAGTAAGCCTTCTATTGACCTAATAATAAACCAAAAGGCAAATACATATGGTAGGGCTGCTGCACTTCCATATAAATTAAATAGTAGTAAGATTCCTATAAGTAAATTTATTACACCTATTACTGTTATAAATGTAGAGCGGTATCCTGTTACTTTTCTAATTCTTCTCCTAAGAAAAAGTTGGAAAACACCATCAGATAAGGCCGAAATTCCAAATATCATAACTATGGCCAGTAAATTAACTGTTGGGTCTTTAAAAGCAATTAAAGAAGCAATAATAAAAATAATACCAATAATAAGATTTTCCCAATTGAATTTAGCTTTTCCTCTTGTCATTTTATCATCTCCTATTAATGATATACCCTATAATTTATACAATAAAAAATTCAAGATATATTTCTACATCTTGAATTTTTCACTTTACTTATTATGTTTTTTTATTATAGTTCATCATCATCATTTGATTCTTCTAATATTTCATTTACATAATGTATACTATCTTTAGCATTTTTCCTTACATCTTCAGCTGCTAGTTCAAAATCATTGGCTATAAAATCTATAACCATTGGCATATTCATTCCAGTAAATATGTCGAATTTTTCACCGGACATTATTAACTCTGATACTGTATTACAAGGAGTTCCTCCCATTAAATCAGCTAACACTGTGAATTTATCTAATTTTTTAGTAACATCTTTAAATTTATTTAGAAAATCTTCTTTTCCTTCAGAAGCTAATAATGATACAGTATGTATATTATCTTGAGGTCCCATTATCATTTCAGTACTATTTTTCAACTCTTCACAAAGTATACCATGACTAATTAATATTAAATGATTCATAAACTTTTCCTTTTCTATTTACTAATTATGCCTAAAGCAGATAGTGCTATAGATACTACTAATACTATAAATATCGCTTTTGTTGAGGTCATCTTTTTTTTGCCTAGTAACTTATAAACAGAAAATACTATTGCTGCAGGAAATATTCTAGGTAAAATCATATCCAAAGTATTCTGTATATTAATAGTTACATTTCCAATTTGAGGAACTAGTGAAATATTAACATTTACCATAGTTGCAACTAATCCACCAACCATAAATACTCCTAATAATGTTGCTGCATTAGTTAAAGCATTTAGTTTGTTCTGCATAGTTGTTACTAGGGTAACACCTTCTTTATAGGCAAATTCTAATTGCTTCCATCTAAAAACAACTATTACAAATTGTGCTATCATCCATATAATACAGCCAAGTGGGTTACCAGCTATGGCCATAGCTGCTGCCAAGGCTCCAAATATTGTAGGAATCAATGAACCGAAGAGAGAATCACCAATCGCTGCCATTGGTCCCATAAGCCCTACTTTAAGACCCTGAACAGTTTCTTTTGCCTGTATACCTTCTTTTTCTTCAATAGCTAAATTAATACCTGTTATTAAAGTATTTACAAAGTTACTAGTATTGAAGAATTGGGAATGGGTTTTCATCATTTCTTTAAGTTCTGGAGTATCATCGCCATAAATCTTTCTTAATTGAGGAAGAATAGTATAAAGATATCCTGAACCTTGCATTCTCTCATAATTCCAACCCCATTGAATAGCAAATAAGTTTCTAATATTAATCTGTTTAAAATCTTTTTTTGTTAGTTTATTATTAGAGTTCGTCATCTTCTACCTCTCCTTCATTTGAGCTTTCGGCTTTCTCTACTACTTTAGGTAGCTCTATATCCCTCTTGTATTGTAATATTGCAAAGGCAAATCCTATTAAGGCTATTGCTAACATTGGTAAAGCATTGAAATTTCCTGCAAAGTTTTCTACTACTTCTGCAACACCACTACCTAATAATTGCATTCCTGAAAATACTGTTGTTAATAGTGCAGTAATTACAAATCCTAAAATCAAGTATGGTAAGTGTTTTTTTACTGGTAAGTATCTAAGTAAAATAGCAAACCCTACTGCAGGTAATACCGCTCCTGCTACAGATAATCCATCTCCTAGCCATTTTAAATTACCATTTAGAACAGCAACTATTTTTTCTACCATTCCTCCACCAAAAGCTAAGGCTAGAAACACTGGCAATGCTCTAGATAAAAACCAAGGAAGTATGCCTAGTAAGAAATTCCTTTCAATACCCTTATAGTCCATTTTTTCAATTTTGTTATCTATTCTATGTGCAAAAAACGTGTTACAGAAACGTCCCAAAATATCTGTTTGAATCATTAAACTGGCTACTGGAACAGCTATTGCAGCAATTGCTTGTTCTGGATTCATACCTATACCAATAGAAAAAGCTGTTGCTAAAATAGTTCCAGAGTTAGCATCAATTTTAGAAGCTCCACCAAAAGTACCAACTCCCAATACTGTTAATTGCATACTACCACCAATAAACAAACCTGCTCCAACATCTCCCATAACAATTCCAGTAATTAATCCTGCCCATACAGGTTGACTTATAGAAGTCCAGATTCCAAGTTCATCTAAAATTTGCCACCCTGCGTATATTGTTAATATTAAAATTTGCCACCAAGCTATACTCATTTTATCCTCCTACTTAACTTTGCTAAGTAAGGACATAAAGTCCTCTTCTTTATCACCAGGAACCATTTGAGATACTATTTTTACTCCTAAATCATTAATTGCTTTAAAATCTTCGATATCCTTTTCCTCAACATTAATAGACTTTGTAATAGACTTTGTGTTTTTACTTTGTGACATATTTCCAACATTAATTTCTTCTATTGGAACACCTAATTCAATTAATTTTAATATGTAATTAGGTTTCTTTGCTATTATAAATAAACGTTGAGAATCATATTTGCCTGCTACAATATTATTTGCAGCTTTTTCAACAGGTAAGACACTTAATTTCACACCTGAAGGAGTAGCTAATTTTAAGCCACTTTTTTCTATATCATTTTTTGCTACTTCATCATCAACAACCATAAATCGACCTATATTTAATTTCGTTGCCCAAAGATTTGCAACTTGTCCATGGATTAAACGTCCATCTATTCTTACACCAATAATACTCATTTCTTCCTCCTTTTCTTTATTAATTAATATTGCTATTATCTTCTAGCTTTGTAAATAATGGCTTGTCTACTAAATTAATCTCCTCTGAATAAATCCCTTCGGTTTCAAAAATCACTATTTCGTTAATACCTTCTTTGAAAAATCCCCTTGGTATGTATAAAGTGTCCATAGGTCCTCTATTCCAAAATCTACCAATATTATTTCCATTTACCAGGACTATGCCCTTTCCAAATTTGCTAGTATCAATATAACTATCTTTAGGGTTAGAAATATTTAACTTATACTTATAAAAAGCCGGTATGTTTTTTTCCCATTTTTTAGAAAAATCTATATTGTCAATAAGATCAAAGTTAATTACAAACTGCTCCCAATTAAGTATAAAATGCAAATCTGACATAACCCCTGTTCTAATACCTTTTCTCTGAGTATCTGCTAATAATTTATGACCATAATTTACCCTCCCCATATTTTCAATAAGTATGTCTAATTGGTTACTATCCTCCTTTATATTAGTTTCTATATCATCTCCTATTTCCTCTTGATACTGAGTTACTAAATGTTTTCCATTTAAGTATACCTGGGCTCTATCTCTAGCATCTATTATTCTAAATCTTTCTTTGTCTGAGTCTTTCTTTACTCTTGTCCTATATAGCATGTAACCATAATACTGGTCTAGTTTTTCCATATTCAATGGATACTTTGTAGTTGTTTTATGACTTATATCATCTATTACTTCAAATAGGCCTACCTTTTTATACAGGGGAATATTATTAACTTCCATAGATTCTTTTATTAAAGGTTTTCCCTGATTAATATTTGGATACATCTTATGTACTAATTTTTGTATGCCATAATATTTTTCCGTTGGATTTCCCTGTTCATTCAGTGGTGCTCCATAATCGTAAGATGTAATTTGTGGTAAGTCCTTTCTTCCTCTAGCAGAACATCCATTCATAAAACCAAAGTTAGTTCCTCCATGAAACATATATAAATTTATACTACCTAAATTTAAAACCTCTTCTATAGCTTCAAGTAGCTCTTCTGTTTCTCTTTTAACAATAGGCTCTCCCCACCTATTAAACCAGCCATCCCAAAATTCCATACACATTAAGGGCCAGTTTTTTCCATGGTCATTATGAAATTCTTTTAATTCTTTAAAATTCAACCTACCCTTTGAGCCAAAATTTCCAGTTGGTAAAATATCATGTTCTATCATACTTCCAGCTCTTAATGTTGCTAACCAAGACCCATCAGATGTAAATAAAGGAACTTTTACTCCAAATTTTCTCATTAGTTTATATATTTGTTCTAAATATTCCTTATCTTCACCGTAGGAGCCATATTCATTTTCTATTTGCATCATAATAATAGGACCATTGTTAGTAACTTGTAAAGGAGTTAGTATTTTAAATAAAACACTATAATACCTTTCAACATATTCTAAAAACTTAGGATCTGAAGAACGAATTCTACAATCCTTATTTAATAACCAAGGAGGTAGTCCTCCAAATTCCCATTCTGCACATATATATGGTGAAGGTCTTACTATTACTTTCAAATCCATTTTTCCTGCCATTTCAATAAATGCCTTTAAATCTAAAATACCACTAAAGTCAAACTCTTCTTCTTTAGGCTCATGTACATTCCAAGGAACATAAGTTTCCACTGTATTAAAGCCTAGGGCTTTTAAATTATGTAGTGAATGATTCCAGTCTGAAGGATGAATTCTAAAATAGTGAATTGCACCTGATAGTATTTTAAAAGGTTTTCCATCTAGTAAAAAATTTTCTTTAATTTCGAAAGTTGTCATATTATCTCCTATTCTTTTTCTTCTACTCTTAAATGTTCTACTTGGTATATTAATATATTAACCTAGGATATCTTGTTTGTCAACACATTCTTATCTTATAAATAAACCTTATTATATTAAGTTAAGAAAAAGTAATAATTGTTTATTTTTATCCATGATTCATGTTAAAATAGTAGATATGATATATTAATATAATAAGTAAGAATTATTCAATTCCATTATTGACATATAAACTATATCTTCTTTTATTTACTATAATGTAATTGGAAATTGTTAGTTACAATGCTAAAATAACCTACAATACTTAAAGCATTAAGAATTTTAATAAATCTAAAAATATTTAACTATTACAAGGAGGATATTATGGCTCGAATACCAAAATATCAACAGATAAAAAGTGATTTACAACTTCAAATTCAATCAGGAAAGTTTCAAAATGGTGACCGTTTCTATAGTGAAGCTGATTTAATGAAACTATATAACGTTAGTTCTATTACAGTAATTAGAGCAGTAAGAGAATTAACAAATGAGGGCTACTTAGTTAGAAAGCAAGGAATAGGCACCTTTGTCTACCGTTCAAGAAAAAGAAAGTTAGTTGAGTTTTCCGATATAGAATTATTTCCCTTAGAAAAGGATAAGGTAGAAGTTTTAAATATAGAAAAATGTCAAGATGAAAAAATATTAAAGAAACTAGAACTTTCAAAAGAACAATCCTATTATAAAATTACAAGGGTTAGAACCGCAGACAATATACCTTATATTTTTCATACCTCATATATACCGACCGAATATATAAAGGAGGATTATGATAAGCCTTCATATTATAACTCTATTTATCAACGTTTTAAAACGGATTTTAATATTCATATGAATGACCAACTATCAGTAGAAACAAATGAAGTAAAGTTTCCAACACCTGAAGATGTTGCAAAAATTCTAAAAATGGATGTAGATGAACCAACTGTATTTCAAGTAAAAACTACTAGACTAAAATTAAACAACAAAGTCGTTGAATATGTTGAAACCTATAAAAAATGGGACTATTATAAAATAGAATTTTCAACTTTCGAAAATAATAATTAAATAGATTTATTATTTAAGTTAAATCTATTTAATTATTATTTATTACTTCTATTAATTTCTCTTATCCTCAATAGTATTATAGAGTCTAATATTATTTTCTATAATATTTAGTCAATCTAATTTTAAAATTATATTATTAGTAATTATACTTCCTATTTTCTTTTTTTGCTTTTTATCAAATACAAATAGCGGCTCAAGCTAAAAAGCTTAAGCCGCTATTTGTATTGTTTCTTGATTAAGACCATTTTATAAAAAGACTTATTTAACAAAGAGTATTCTCTTAGATTAATTTTTCAAAATCAAAGGAGCTATTCTATACTTATTACTTTCTAATTGTTATTTATAGATTATATATTTTATCATAATACTTTTGTGTTAGATTTACACAACCATCTTTTTTAATTAATATCGTATCAGTTATTCTAGAACCACCTATCTTATATTTAAATATTGTTGGTAACAGTAGATCTATTACCATATTTTCTTTTATAACATGATTAATATCTTTACCAATAATTGGATAGAATTCCGATTGCCTAATACCTACTCCATAACCTAAATGATCTACTATAAACCATTTTGCATATCCCTTTTCTTTTAAATAATCATAAACTAGATCATATATCTCACTACTAGTAACACCCGGAGTTATATACTCTATGGCTTTTTTTTGCGCTTCTTTTAATATATTATATATATCTATTTTTTCTCTTTCTATTTCACCTAAGAAAAATGTTCTACACATTTTTGCAGTATACCCCTTATAAGACGCTCCTAAGTGAACCACAACTGTTTCATTGTCTCTAATAATATTTTCTCCTGCATAAGGATGAACAAGCATCTGTCTATCTTGGGTTAAAACCTGCATTCTAAAACTAGAACCTTGTGAACCAGCTTTTTTCATAGCATAGTCAGCTTCTGCAAGAAGCTCAACTTCTTTCATATTAGGTTTTAAGGCTTTTTTAGCAGCATCCATTCCAATTGCTACATATTTAGATGCTTGCATAATTTTTTCAATCTCGCTATCATCTTTAATAGCACGAATCTTATAACATATTTCTGAAATATCACCTACAACCATTTCTGGTATATATTTTCTTAACATTTGATAATCTTTTAATGAAATAAAATATCTAGTAAAACCTATTTTAATATTTTTGATATTTAATTTTGATATCTCCATTGCAGATATTTCACTTATATTCTCATTAGGAAAATTATATGTAATTACATTGTCTATTCCTGATTTTTCTTTAATGTATTTTCCCTCAAAAGATAGACATATCAATTTTGCTTCTCCTGATGATGGTATTATCATACATCCACCTTCTAAATCATCAACATTAGCAAAATAAATAAGGTTTTCTCTGTCATAAATCATTGCTACATCAATTTGATTTTTTCTTAATTCTTCCTGCAGTTTTAATATTCTAGATTTTAAAGTAAGTTTCACAGCTTCTCCCTTTCCACTATATTATTTACTATTGATTATTTATATTATAGATTTTTCATATTATAGTAATAATTAAAATCATCTCTTTCCATTAAAATAGATATTAAAACTCCCCCAACTAAAGCCCAAAAAGCCGATCCAATTGACAAAATACTAATACCTGATGCAGCTATTATTAATGCAAAAAAAGCCCCTATTCTACATCTTTCTGAACCAAAAGCATCTGTTAACGAATTTAATAAAACATTAATCATTGCTAGCCCAGCAAGCACATTAACTAATTCACTAGGTATCATACTTATAAATGCCATTGTAAAACTACCCAATAATCCAAATATGATAAAACAAATTCCATTTACTATACTAGCAGCATAACGACCTTTTAAATCTTCTCCAGCTTCTGAAGATGAGCATATAGCAGTCATAGGACCGGCTATATTAGCATTATGAGCTCCAACACAACCAGCTGCCATTCCCCCTATTCCACTAATAACTGTCATAGCATTTATAGGCGGTTTATACCCTTGGGCATATAAAACTCCTACAGCTTGTGCATTTTCAGCTCCAATTACCAATGCTGCTAAAGGTACTGCTACAGAAAGAACTGTTGCAAAATTAGGTGATGGCATTACTATTTGTGGTGGTATATAACCTATCGTTCCAATATCCCCATTAAAAGCTCCCGTAGCAATTGCCGCAACCACTCCTACTATCAAAGAACATAATATTGGTGGTGCTTTTTTTATAAACTTAGGTACAATAAAAAAAGCTAGAACAGCTAATCCAGCAACTAAAGGTGATGAAACCGAAGATGTTATTATTCCTGTTCCAAATCTAAACATCGCTCCCACTATCATTCCCATTACAATCGGTAATGGTAATAAATTCATAACCTTACTTATCAAGCCTGTAATTCCTAAAAATAATACTATTAATCCTGCAATTATAAACGCAAATGCCGCTTCATTAAATGTAAAACCTACAAGACTAGTAGCTAACATAGATGCTCCTGGAATGGTAAATGCACCGACTATTGGCATTTTATAGTATAGGGCCATAATAATACTAATAGCACCTCCAAATACATATATTCCAAATAACCAACTTACTATTTGTTCTTTTGTATAACCAACTTCTGTTGCTGCGTTTATAACAACCAAAGCTGGCCCAGTACACCCAAATATAGCTGCTATTATACCTGCTGTTATAGTCTTTGTATTAATGTTTTTTCCTAGGTCTTTAAGACCTGATTTAAAACCAGGTCCTTTTTCCCAAATTGACTCTTTCTTTCTAACACCATTATTCACAAAAAACCCTCCTTAATCGTGTGCTATTTGATATTTATCTAATGTTTTATTATCAAATCCACGTTGTCTTAACCATTTAGGTAGAAGTTCATCATCTACTAATTTACTTACTTCTGGAGCTATTTTAATTAAATATTTAGCTAAGGATTCACTAACATTCATCCCCCCCATAGCACCATCAAATATCACTACTTTATCAGTACCTGTAGTTTTATAAGCAAATTCCATAGCCTGCTCAGTACTTCTAGCTGTTAATGCATAATCCATATAGTGAATATTCATTGAATCCATATCAAATAATTCTGCTTGTTCTTCTCCAACAACTATTGTTGGTATATGTTTTGCAAAAAATTCTGACGGATATCCAATCCAAGCATAATTATGTACACACATTTTTATAGCTGGACTCATTAACGGTATGTCTGAAAGTAGCGGTTTATCATTTTCACCATAAAATGCCTCGGTATACCATGTATATGGAGGTAAAGGTTTTTCTAGATCATATAAATCGATATATGCTCCTGGAAAATTAGCATATATTACTCCTGCTGCAAATACATAAGGAACTGGACAAGGGAAGTCTAAAACAGCAATACATTCATCAATTTTTCCAAATAAGGTCATTGCTTTACCATAAAGTTTACATCCTACTATTGTCGCTCTCTCATTTAATGCATATAAATCATTATCGCTATCAACACCAATTACACCATGAGGACCTACATCTAAAAATGATGCAAATGCAAATTTGCTTTGGACAAATTCTGAATCAAAAATCGCACGTGCTGTAAAATTAGCAGCCCTAGGTCCTAAATTTTGATGATACGTACTACGTGTTTCTGCTCTAGCATATGACATACCAAAAGGTTTTACCGCTTTATCTACTTGCCTATGAAAATGAACTTCTCTTACATCTGAATGATGTGCATGAACAATCCAATCTGCATCATATACTCTTTTTAGTCCATACAAGGTTCCTATTTCTGTTTCTATAGGAATGCCTTGATCTATTGGGGCTACTCCTGCTACTTTATTTTTATAATATTCATCAAGATGGTAAGATTTCATATATTCTTCTGTTTCACGAAACCTCATTCCTACACCAGCTCTTAATCGAATATTTTCACAACCTGTTTTTTCAATGATAATATCTCTAATACACCTCAACAGAATAGCATAGGGTTCTCCACCAAGTAGAGTAAAACCATGATGACTTGCAAGAACATTCACACTATGTTCTGGTTTTATCATACTCATATCAATTTTTCTTAAAGATTCATAAGCAGCCTTCTTGATATTTTCAAACGCATCTTCCTTACCTGGATAAATTACATCCGGTAGATCAGGAAAAAGTTCTTTTAACATCAGGGAACACATTCCTGGCAGTTCAGATACTCTTGTTTTTACTAGCTCTGGTGCTACTCCATATTGAGATTTCTTTGGTGCTATTGGCTTTATAGGTGCCCTAAACATACTTTATTCTCCTTTCTCTTTTCTTGCAGATGCAACTCTTTCAAATAGTTCTTTATCTTCATCAAAGTAAAATCCTTTATTTGCATATTTTTCCTTTACTTCATCTGTTAAATCCCAGGATGTTGGTGTTATTCCATACCACTGCCATCCACCTTCTATAGGTTTTAATTCTATTCCTGCTGCATGAATAATTCTCAAAAGTGGTTGAATGCATTCTATAGTACAACCTGTTCTTATACCTGTTCTACTTGATATTTCTTCTGGTGTACGTGCACCATCTAATATTGCTGCTGCAACTTCTTCTGCTCTAACTCCTGTACAATAGCATAATATTTGTTCTGGATTCATATGTGCATTCATGCAGATTTCTTCAATTTTTTCTTTATCAAACTTTTCAACATCAATCCCCACTACAAAAGGTTCTTCTCTTTTCACCATTTCTATAGAATGAACGGGACACCTACTTTCGCAATTAGAACATCCTCTACATTTATCTTCATCAATTATAGCTTTACGATCAATAATTTTTATAGCTAATACCGGACAAATTTTCTCACAAGTTTTACATCCTGTACAAGTATTTAAATCCACTTTTGCTACTAAAGTTACATTCTTCAAAATTATTACCCCCTTATTGTTTTTTTGTTGCTAATTCATATGCTACATCAACTATCATATCCTCTTGTCCCCCTACCATACCTCTCTTTCCTAATTCTACTAAAATATCTTTTACTTCAACATTATATTTTTCGGATGCTCTTCTAGCGTGTAATAAAAAACTAGAATACACTCCTGCATAACCAAGCATTAAAGAATCTGTTCTTATTATTTGTGGTCTGTGCATTATTGGTTCAACTATATTCTCTGCTACATCCATAAGTTTATATATGTTAATATCATTATCAAAACCCATACGTTTTAATACTGCACATAATACTTCTATTTGCGTATTACCAGCTCCTGCTCCTAAACCCCTACAAGTACCATCTAGATAACTTGCACCTTCAGATGCCGCTGCTAACGAATTCCCCATTGCTAATCCTAAATTATTATGAGAATGAAATCCTATAGGTGTATGTAAATTATTAACTAGCGTAGAAATCTTTTTACGTACTTCATCTGGAGTCATATAACCTGCTGAATCAGCAATATTAATATAATCTACCCCCTCTGCTTCAAAAATTTTTGCTTGTTCTAAGATATCATCGGCGCTACTCATATGACCCATCATTAAAAATCCTACAGTAAATAATCCTCTTGATTTAGCATAACGAATATGTTGAATAGATATATCAGCCTCAGTTACATGTGTCGCAACTCTAACAGCATCAATTCCAACATCTTCTGCTTTTTTTAAATCTTCAATAGTTCCAACACCTGGTAATAATAAAATAGCTAACTTTGCATTTTTTATTTCTTTTCTTGCTGCTTTAATTAACTCTAATTCAGGTACCTTATTAAAACCATAATTAATCGATCCCCCCCCTATTCCATCTCCATGACTTATTTCTATTAAATCAACACCTGTACTATCTAATCCTCTCGCTATTTTACTGACTTGATCAACTGTAAAACTATGACTTACAGCATGACTACCATCTCTTAAAGTTGTATCTACAATTTTTATTTTTTGTCTTTCCATAAATTATTTACTCCTCACTAAAATATCTTTTGCTAATTTTTCTGCTACTTCTATCGCTGCTTGATTAATAATATCTAAATTCCCAGAATATTTTGGAAGAAAATCTCCAGCTCCTTCTACCTCTACTATTACAGTAACTTTATTTCCTTCTATAACAGGAGGAACTCTTAATCTATAACCTGGCACATATTTTTGAATCTCTTTTACTATATCGTTTACAGACTCTATAATCTTTTTATCATCTGGATTCTTTACTAAAGAGTAAATAGTATTAGTCATAATCAATGGAGGATCAGCAGGATTTAAAACTATAATTGCTTTCCCTTTATCTGCGCCTCCTACTGTTTCTAGCGCTTTAGCTGTTGTTTCAGTAAATTCATCTATATTAGCTCTTGTTCCTGGTCCAGCACTTTTAGATGAAATACAAGAAACTATTTCTGTATACTCAGAATTAGCTACTCTATTAATAGCATATGCTATAGGGACTGTTGCCTGCCCTCCACATGTGACCATATTAAAATTAGTAGTACTATTACTTAATGAGTCTAAATTGGCACATGGAACAACATATGGTCCAACAGCTGCTGGAGTTAAGTCAATAACTAACTTCCCAGCTTCTTTTAGTATAGGGGCATTTTTTAAATGTGCTCTAGCACTAGTAGCATCAAATACAATTTTTATCTCTTTATCTTTTGCGACTGCATTAACACTTTCTGTAGAAGTTTCAAAACCAAGTCTTGCTGCTCTTTTAATTCCTTCTGATTCTGATATTCCTGCCATCATTTTCATTTCTAAATAATTACTCTTCATTACTTTATACATAAGATCTGTACCAATATTTCCCGGTCCTATTATCCCTACTTTTACTCTTTCCAAAATCATCATTCTCCTTTTTATTATTTACTAAATCTCACTCCTACTGAACCCATTCCATAAAAACTAATATTGAAAAAATCTCCCTCTTTTGCTGGCTGAGCTGCCGTAAGAGCACCCGATAAAATGATTTGACCCGCTTCTAATCCAATATCAAATTCAGCTAATTTATTAACTAACCACATTACTGAAGCCGCTGGGTTTCCAAGCACTTCAGCACTTACACCACTATTAATTAGTTTCCCGTTTTTTTCTAAAGTCATACCTGTTAATTTCATATCAATTTTCGATATCGGAGTCATACCTGAACCTAAAATTAACCTAGCACTTGAACCATTATCAGCAACAGTATCTTGTAAAGTAATTTCCCAATTTTTTATCCTGCTATCAACAATTTCAATAGCTGGTGCAACCCATGAAGTTGCATTGTAAACATCTGCAATTGTTATATTGGGCCCTTTTAATTCTTTTTTTAAACAAAACGCCAACTCTCCTTCAACTTTAGGTTGACAAAGTTCACTAATTGAAATATCTTGTCCTTCTAAAACCACCATTGAACTTGTGATATGACCATAGTCCGGCTCATTTACACCCAGTAGCTCTTGCATAGCAACACTTGTAAGACCAATCTTCATACCTACAACCTTTTCTCCTAATTCTATTTTTTTACTTATATTATGTAATTGAATTTTATAGGCATCTTCTGTAGTTAAATTCGGCATTTTTTTTGTAATTGCTTCAATCTGTTTACTATTTTTTTCAGATTCATATAAACTATTTGCTAAATTTTCTAAACTCATATACTATCCTCCTCTTTTAGTGTTTCCAAATTAATTTTTCTCTCAACTTTGAAGCTATTTGTTCTGCAATTATTTCTTTTGAACATTTATTCATAACAGATTCTACTAAAGAATCTGCTACTAATCTAACCTCATCATTTGGTCCTGGTAACGCCACTAATATAGTAGGTCCCACTTTCCCTACTGCTATTCTTACGCCATCCTTAACATGCCTACCCATACCTTTTTCAAATTTAACTATATAAGGAGTTGCAGCCGTGGGATCTAGTTTTAAAATACTCTCTATGCTTTTATCTTTATCTTCAGCACCTACTCCTCCTGTAGTAATAATTAGTCCAAAAGCTTGATTAATAGCATCATTTAATTTATTAACCATATCATATTCATCATCTTCGATTACTGATCCTTTTTTTACTACATATCCTCTCTTTTCTAAAAGTGTCATTAAAAAAGGTGTATTTGTATCTTCGATCATATTATCCCTTAGCTCAAAACCTGTAGGAAATACTATTGCCCGTTTCTCTATATGTGATAACATGTCGTCTCTAATAACATTTATATTTGATACAATCTCTTGTGATTTATTTTCATCTATACAAATCATTCCTAAAATTCCATTTGAATGTATAAATGTATCTTCATAAGTAATTACTCCATCTAGCTTTTTAATAGCATTAAGTAATTTTTGTTCTTTTCCTATTATATTTTTTTCTGGAATATTTTTTTCTAAAATATCTAATGTAATATGATTATCCCTTACATCAACAACTAAAACCTTTTCTTCGGATATATTTAACACGCTAGCAACTGTAGAAGCTAGTTTATTAAGATTAACATCCTTAAGTTTTATATTGTTAATCCAAAGTTCAGTTTTTTCTAATAAATCTAATCCCATTTTTACCTCCTTCTAAGGTTTTAAATTTTTTCTTTTATAACATTAATTTTCATATCTAAAATTGGTGCATCTACAATTTCTTTTCCAATACATAAAATATCTGGAGCATAATTGTCTACAATAAATTTAATATTATCTAATTTTACATTTCCAGCATATGCAACTTTAATTTCTTTATATTTATCTATCTTTTCCAATTCTTTTTTACATTTTTCTAAATCTAAAAGGTCTCCTGTATCAACCATTAAAACATTGGCCCCATATTTAATAGCTTGTCTAGTTTCTTCTTCAATACTTTCATACATTCCTCTAATCTGTACAACCTTATTTAATTTATTAAATTTACTAGCTTCTTTTAATACATCTGGTATACTTCCAAACATATTTATATAATTCTTGTCTAAATATAACATCGGGCTATCCAATATTCTAAAAGAAGCACCTCCTGTTACTATAGCTTCTCTTATATTGTTTTTTATTTCTGGAGGCATTTTCTTCCATGACCCTGATACTATTTTTACCTTATTATTTGCTAACTTCACTGCATAATTTGCTGCTGTAGAAATCCCTGAATATTTAGAAATCGTTCCTATAAGTTTTTCCTCAATCAATGCTATGTTTTTAGGATTTGCTATTATCCTACATATACACTGCATTTCCTCTACTCTGTCACCATCTTTCTTTAAAAATTCTAATTCTGCTTCCATATCTTTAAAACAATCTCTAGCATTTTTTATTCCAGATAGTATTCCTTTTCTCTCAACTATTAATTCTGCTAAATACTTCTTATTCATTAAACTACTAAATAATTCATCTCTAATATCAATCATTTTCCCACCATTCGTTATTACCGAACTGCGTTCGTATTTTTTGAGTTGTTTTTCGCACCTTCTTTTTGAAGGTACGAAATTATAATTAGCTATCAAAATTTTATCCCTTGTCTAAATGAAATTTCATCTGCTATTTGTTTTATATCTTTAGCTATATCTTCAATGATATCTTCAGTTATTTGTGAAATTGAAGCTGATACACTAATAGCTGCTATAGGCTTTTTATCTACACCGAATATCGGTGCAGCCACACATCTCAAACCCATTTCAACTTCTTCGTTATCAACAGCATATCCTAATTTTTTAACTTTATTCCATTCTTTTTTTATATCGGTGTTTGATGTTAAAGTATTTTTAGTTAGTTTTTCAAAATCATTTATCTCTAATATTTCATTTTGTAATTTTTCATCTAAAAAAGCTGCTATGGCTTTTCCAACACCACTACTATTACTTGGAGCTTTCTTTCCCAGCTGAGAATAAATAATTACTGAATCTGGAGAATCTTTTTTATATATATATACTATATTCATATCATGATATATAGCAGCTAGATGTACTGTTGAAGAATATTTTTTAGATAAAAATTCTGCTCTTTCTTTTACTTCATTTTCTAAATTCATTCTCCTATGTGTGAGCATTCCCAACTCAAATAACTTTATTCCCAATTTATATCTCTTATTATCTATGTTTTGTTCTAAAAAATTATTTTGTACAAGAGTATTTACCAAGCCATATACTGTACTCTTACTTAAATTCATCATTTCAGAAATTTCTTTAATTCCTAACTCTTCACGTAATCCAGTAAAACATTCCAGTATCTCACATGCTCTATCTACTGATTGTACCACAACTCCATTCTTATTTTGTCCAGCCACAATTATCACTCATAAATCCTTTTCATCTTATTGATGAAATTATATCATCACATAAAAATATAGTCAAATATATTTTAGAGACTAATCCATTAAAATGAGACCTAAATTTAAAAACTTATAAACTAAATTGTGTGCACCTTTCGAAATTGAACAGCTGAAGCCTAAACTAATTTTTCATATTTTCACTCCTTGTTTATTACTATCAAAATAAACCTGTATTAAATAAATCCAACTTGAAATTAGTAGAGCAAATAAAAGAAATATTTAGAAAGAGTAAAAAAACTATGGAACTAGAAAAACAAAGAAAAAGCTAAGAGTACTAGACATCAAGTTTCTAGACGGAAAATATCTAAAATTATGCAGGAAAATAGTTTAGTTTCTAATTATGCAGTAGCACAATATAAAGTACATAATTTAAAATGTAATGAATCAAAAATAGAAAACATATTGTATAGAGAATTTAATAAAAGGGATAACTTAGAAGTCATAGTAAGTGATTTAACATATGTAAGAGTTGGAAAATCTTGGAATTACATATGCTTACTAATTAATTTATACAATGGAGAAATCTTTGGCTATTCCGTAAGTAAAAATAAGGATGCGAAATTAATTGAACAAGCTCTTCTTAGTTCTAAATACTCATTAAGTAAAATACAGTTATTTCATTCAGATAGAGGAAGTGAATATGATAACAAAATAATAGACAAACTTTTAAAAATCTTCAAAATAAAAAGATCTTTAAGTAGAAAAGGCAATCTTTATGAGTGTCTGCCCCAGCATAGTGAGGGTACAATGCAGTAAGCGAAGCGACTAAAAAAAATTAAAAAACCGAATTAATTTACCAATATAAATTTAAGAATTTAGAGCAATTAAAATATGAATTTGAAAAATACTTTTGTTGGTATAACAATGATAGAATATACAGTTCTTTAGCATATCTAAGCCCTATATAATACAGAAAATTACATATTACAAGTTGAATTTCTATAAATAGATAAAAATATTTTCAAGGTTTAGGCTATGGCAAATTATGTCTTTTAATTTGGGCAAGGCCTTTACCGTAGACTAGTTCTTGAAAATATTTTATAGTTGTTAAGAAATTCAAGGAAGTGTTTAACATGAAATTGTCTAAAAAAGGGTTGCCATACAACTATATAATATTTAATCCCATTTTATATGTTATAAACTACTGTTATCCATAAGGACATCCTTTGTCTTATTTATCAATTGGCTAGACTGCTTTTATTGTAACATCGGAGATTTTTTTAACTATTAATTCTATTATATTTAGACATAGAAAAACCCCAAATCCAATTTCGGATTTAGGGGTCTACTAAGTCTAAAATTTACGTTTTATAAATTTTCCGTATCCATTTTCAACTTTAATTTCATTATTCTCTACTACTACTTTACCTCTTACTATAACTGTATCGACTTTAAAATCCACTTCAAATCCTTCATATCCTGTATAGTCAACAGAACTATGTCTATTGGATTGGGAAATTGTATATTTTTCTTTACTATAGATTACTAAGTCTGCATCTGAGCCAATTGCTAAACTACCTTTTTTTGGATAAAGTCCAAATATTTTAGCTGGATTATAAATTAACTTATCTATTAGTGTATTTAAACTTATATTTCTTTTTTGTCCTTCTGTTAAAATAATTTCCATTCTTTCTTCAACACCTGGTGCTCCTCCCGGTACCTTTTTAAAATCTTCCTTATATTTTAATTTATGCTCTTTAAACATAAAAGGACAGTGATCTGTTGCAATAACATCTACATCCCCATTGGCAATACCTTCCCATAAGGCCTCAACGTCTTTATTTGTCCTTAAAGGAGGTGCCATTATATATTTTAACCCTTCTATAGGATCCTTGTATTTTTCTTCGGTTAATGTTAAATACTGAGTACAGGTTTCACAAAAAATATTTTTTAAGCCATTTTTTCTAGCTTTTTTTATTTCTTCCAAGCCTTCTGCTGTAGAAGTATGAACAATGTATAATTTAGGGTCTCCTGCTATTTTAGATAAATATGCAAGACGGGAAATTGCCTCGGCTTCTGTTACGTTAGGTCTTGTTTTTGCATGATAAATAGGTTCAAAGTGGCCTTTTTTTTCAGATTCTTCCCTTAATAGTTTTATTGAGCCATCATTTTCACAATGAACACAAATAACCGTTCCTGTTTCCTTTGCTTTTTGCAAGACCTTTAATATTTGGTCATCTTCTAATTTGCCACCATAAGTTGTATATAGCTTTATACTTACTATTCCCTCATTGAAAAGCTTTTCTATTTCATCAACCATTTCATCTGTTGTTTCTTGCATTACACCATGAAAACTATAGTCTATTATTGGTTTTCCTTTGGATATTTCAAAATATTTATCTACCATTGACTGTAGTGAAGAACCTCTTTCTAGAAAACCTATATGGTCAACAACTGTTGTTGTGCCTCCAAAAGCAGCTGCTTTTGGTCCTGCTTCCCAATCATCGACAGCAACAAACTCTCCTAAATCCAAATCAAAATGAGTATGGACATCTATTCCACCAGGTAACAATAATTTACCACTACCATCTATAATTTCATCAGCTTTTATATTTAAATTATTACCTATTTTCCTTATTTTTTCTTCTTCAATATATAGATCTGAAATAAATTCATCTTTTCCATTACATACTTTAATGTTTTTAATTAGTAAACTCATTTAATCACCTTTCTTTCTTTACAGTAATATTATATCACCAATTTAGGCATAAAAAAAAGCCAACAAAATGTTGACTTTTCTTATATTTATTTTTCCATTTCTTCTCTTTCAGCTTGTTCCTCAGCTAATGTTTTTTGAGGTAAGACTAAGTTTAATGTAAATACTATTATTGTAGCTAATATTACCGGAGAA